>CAMARK010000054.1 GCA_945860205.1 Reyranella massiliensis 521
CGTCGAGGGACTCAACAACAAGATCCGCGTCCTGCAGCGACGAGCCTACGGATTGCGTAACGAAGAATATCTCCGTCTCAAGGTCCTCACCTGCATGCTGCCCGCCCTATGATCCCCCAAAATCACCCACTCGATTCCCGGAAGAGCCAATCTGATGAACCGCGGCGCCCTGGGCTTGATCTGGGACGCCCTGTCGTCGATGGCGCAGGACGGCTCGCGCTATATCCGGGTCGGCGGCGAATCAATGCGCTTGCCCAAGGCCATGGTCTGGATCGTCGTCGACGAATTGCCGATGCGGATCGCCATGTATGCCTACGCGGCCCGGATCCTGATCCTGTCCATCATCATCTCGGTGTTCACCGCTGTCTTCCTCTATCTCGCGCTGCGCTGGCTGGTGATCCGTCCGCTTCAGGACCTGTCGTCCGACATGACCGCCTTCCGCCGTGCGCCCGAGGAAGCCGGAACCGAACGGGCGCCGACACAGCGTGACGACGAGATCGGCGTCGTCGATCGCGAGTTCCAGAACCTGCAGCGTGAGCTCCGCGCCTCGCTGCGGCAGAAGTCCCGCCTGGCCGAGGTTGGCTCCGCCACCAACAAGATCAATCACGATCTTCGTAACATGCTGTCGACGGCGCGGCTGCTGTCTGACCGGTTGGCGCGCAGCGACGACGAGCGCACGCGGGCGCTCGCGCCGACCATCCTCAACACCATCGATCGCGCCGCGCGGCTGGCCAGCGACGCCATTGAATATGTCCGCGACCGGCCGGCCCCGAGATTGACCACCCTCGACCTCGCCGATCTGGTCGACGAAGCCGGGATCGCCCTGCAGGAGCAAGGCGAGGACAGCACGCCCAATATCGTCCGCTCGTGGCTGAACGAGGTCGGCGAAGGCTGCACGGCGCGCGCCGATCGCGATCTGCTCTACCGTGTCTTCGTCAATCTCGGCCGCAACGCCTTCGAAGCAGGCGCCACCACCGTCATCGTGCGGTCCAGAACCAACGGCGCCTACCTTCTGGTCGACGTCGCCGACAATGGCCCCGGCGTCCCGCAGGCGGTCACGGCCCAACTCTTCCGGCCTTTCGCCACCGGCGGACGGCCCGGCGGCGCGGGGCTGGGCTTGGCAATCGCCCGCGACCTGGTGCGCAACCACGGTGGCGATATCGCGCTCGCGGAGACCGGCCCCTCGGGCACGACCTTCCGCTTTACCCTGCCGCTCGGCGAAACCTGACGGGATCGATCGGAGAAAGGATCATTGCTCGGCCTTCAGGCGGGCGCTGAAGTCGCGGATGCGCCGCGCGTTGACGCCGAGATCGGACTCGCCGGCGCGGCTCTTGGAGCGGACATCGATCCGGCTGCCTGTGCCCGCAGCCCGAATGCGCACCACGATGTCGTCACGAAACCCGAACCAGGCGCTGGTGTCGACGGCTTCCAGGCGTCCTTCCGCCGGTGCGCGCGCGACGACATCCCAGCCCATCGCCATCGCCACACGGTCGGCGCGCTTGAAGGCTTCGGCCGGGGCGACAGGCAGAACCATCGTCACGATATCGGGATAGGCCTCGCGCTGGAGTGCCGCCGCGGCGGCGCCGGGATAGGCCGGCGGATTGGGCGCGCCTCGCCGTAACTGCAGCAGGGCGACCATGGCCGGTGGATTGGCGATGTCGGTCGAGATGTCGTTGATCACCGGCAGTTGCTGCGACCACAGGAACCAGCTGACCGGCACCCAGGCGCCGGCAGCGCCAATCACGATGGCAAGAAACGCCGCGACGAATCCGCGCCGCCGGTCGCCGGGCCGCGTCGGGACGATGGTTGCAAGCCCGAGCGCCACGCCGGCAACGGCGACATAGAAGCCATAGCGAAAGACGGCGATCGCCGCCTCGATGTCCAATCCGAGGTAGCGATGCAGCGGCCCGGCGGCGGCGACGATCAGCGCGGCCACGCAGGCCGAAATGAAGGCCATGCGCGCCAGACGATGACTGATCTGGTTGGTCGGTCGAACGAACATGCCGTCTCCGCTGTAATGGCATCGTAACCGTGAAACGCAACTCACGCACCCGCTCGACAATTCGGGTTGCATTCTCTATGCGGCGACCATGATGACTCCCGACACCGTCCGACGGCGGGCGATGGCCGCCGGACTCGCGGCCATCTGCCTCTGGGGCTCGCTCGCAGCACTTTCCGTCCTGGCGGGACCGGTCCCGCCGTTCCAGATGGTTGCCATGACGTTCGCAGTCGGCGCCTCGATCGGCATCGTCCGCGCCCGCTATCGCGGCGTCGGCTGGGCAGGACTGGTGCGCTGGCCGGCAAAAGTCTGGCTGCTGGGCATCGGCGGGCTGTTCGGCTACCACGCGCTCTACTTCGGCGCGCTCCAGTTGGCGCCGCCGGCCGAAGCCAACCTCGTCAACTACCTCTGGCCGCTCCTGATCGTGCTGCTGTCGGCGCCGCTCGCCGGTGAAAACGAACGAGGGCGCCTGGGCTGGACGCATCTGGCCGGCGCCGGGCTGGGCTTCGCCGGCGTGGCGCTGCTCGCCTTCGGCCGCGGACTGACCTTCGCCGGAGATCATGCGATGGGGCATGCGCTGGGCTACGCGCTGGCGCTGGGCTGCGCCTTCACCTGGGCGCTCTATTCGGTGCTGTCGCGCCGTTTCGGCGATACGCCGACCGATGCCATCGCCGGCTTCTGCGCCGCGTCGGCCGTTCTCTCGCTGCTCTGCCACCTGGTGTTCGAGCACACGGCGTGGCCGTCCACGCCCCTTGCCTGGCTCGCCGTGCTGGCGCTCGGCCTGGGGCCGACGGGATCGGCCTTCTATTTCTGGGACCACGCCGTCAAACGCGGCGACCTCCGCGCGCTGGGGGCGTTCAGCTACGCCACGCCGATTCTGTCGACGGCGATCCTGATCGCCTGCGGTCTCGCCGAACCGACCGGGGCGCTGCTGCTCGCCGCCTTGCTCGTCACCGTCGGCGCCGCGCTCGCCTCGCGCGAGCTCTGGAAGCGCTAGCCTATCGGCTGGGGTCCCGGGTGCCAGCCGGGCGGCGCGAGCTCGAAGCCCGCGAAGTCGAAGCCAGGCGCCACGGTGCAGCCAACCAGAGTCCAGTTGCCGAGCGAGCGCGCCGCCTGCCAGACGCCGCGCGGCACCACGATCTGCGGCGTCTCGCCGAGGTCGAAATCACCGCCGAGCCGCCGATACCGGGCGGCACGGCCATCGTCGCTCATCGAGAGTTCGAGCGATGCGCCGGCATAATGGTGCCAGACCTCGTCGGCATCGACCCGATGCCAGTGCGAGCGCTCACCCGCCTTGAGCAGGAAGAAGATCGCGGTGCTGGCGCCGCGCCCCCCAGCTCCGTGGGCGTCCGGCGCCCGAAATGTCTCACGAAAATGCCCGCCTTCGGGATGCGGCCGCAATCCGAGGCGGGCAATGATCTCGTCAGCTGACAGTCCGATCGACGTCACGCCGGCGGCGGGACCGTCGCCTTCATCGACGGCAGCTTGGAGAAGGCCGCGAACCACTTGGCGAGCCGGGCGCGCTTGCCGCGCCAGTCGTGGCTGGCGAAGCGGAAGTCGAGATAGCCGAGCGCGCAGGCAATGGTGACGGTGCCGATGTTGGGCTTGCCCTTGAGCGACTTAGACTCGGCCTCGAGCTGGTCGAGCACACCGTCGATCTTCTTCATCTGGCCCTTGGTCCAGTCCGGCCAGCGCCTGTCCTCGGGGCGCAGGAAACCCTCGTAGCGCGCCAGCAGCGCGGCATCGAGCAGGCCGTCGCCCATCGCCTGCTGGCGCAGCGCCACCCAGCGTTCGCGGCCCTTGCGCGGAAAGAGCTTGCGGCCCTTGTGCTGGCTGTCGAGATACTCGCAGATCACCGGCGAGTCGAAGAGATCCATGCCCTTGACCGACAGCGCCGGGATCTTGCCGATGGGATTGTGCTTGTCGACATCGGCATTGGGCGCCACCGGCGTCAGCGCGACGTTCACTGTGTCCATCTTCTTGTCGAGTCCCGTGAGCAGCGCCAGCACCCGCACCTTGCGGGCGTAAGGCGACGAGGGCGAGTAATAGAGCTTCATCTTGGCCATGGTCGGTCTCCTGTCTTCCGGCGGCGTCAGGCGCCGGCCATTTGGGGAATGTCGATGTCGTTCAGGCGCACCTTGCGCGCGGTGTCGACGAGCTGTTGCCAGGTGGTAGCGTCGATCGGCACGCCGTTCTTCTCGCGATCGACGCGGCGCGCGCGCTCGGGCTCGCCGGGGGTCAGAACCTCGGCGACGCCGGGCTGAGGTTTCGCCGACTTCACCCAGCCAATGAAGTTCTCGACCTCGTCCTCGAAGAAGTCAGTGCCGCCCATCGATGCGGGATCGATGATGATCGACAGCATGTTGTTGATGATGTCGGTGCTGTCTTTCTTGATGGTCCGTGGCGAATGCGTCTTGCCGCCGGTCAGCGCGCCGGCCAGGAGGTCGCAGATCACGGCGAGGCCACCGCCTTTGTGCAGGCCGAACGGCAGGATGGCGCCGTACGGCGCATTATATAGAACCCCGGGATCAGTGGTGGCATTGCCGGCGGCATCTATCAGCAGGCCGGGCTCCATCTGGATCTGCTTGTTGTTGGCGACGCGGACCTTGCCCGCCGCCACCTGGCTGGTGGCGAAGTCGAGCACGATCGGCTCCTTGCCCTTGCGCGGCACCGCCGTGCAGTAGGGGTTGGTGGTGAAGCGCGCCTCGGCACCGCCGAACGGCGCCACCAGCGACTTGTGACCGTGCACGTTCACCCAGTGCGTGCTCACCATGCCGGCACGCGCGCACTGCTCTCCCCAGTGGCCGATGCGGCCGATGTGATGGGCGTTGGTCAGGCCGACGACGCAGACGCCGTTCTTCTTGGCCCGCTCGATGCCGATGTCCATCGCTTCCTTGGCGACGACCTGGCCGTAGCCGGCACCGCCGTCAATCACGATCACCGCGCCGTTGTCGCGCGTGATCTTCGCATGATGGTTGCGTATGCAGGCGCCCGTCGTGGTGTTCTGGATATAGTGCGGCATCATGCCGACGCCGTGGCTGTCGTGTCCGAACAGGTTGGCGAGCACGAGATGGTCGGCGACGAGCTTCGCTTCCTGCTCCGAGCTGCCATCGGCCCGGCAAATCGCCATCGTGAACGCGTGCAGCCGGTCGGGTTTGATCCGAACCTCACCCACCGCACTCTTCCCGTCGGCCATGCCGTTTCTCCCCAAATTTCCCATTTCGGCGCGCAAGGTTCCGCGTCGGTCCCGTCCTGTCAACGACGAAGCGGTGACAGGATGCAGACGGCCTGAAGCGTGCCCTGATTTCGCCGTTGTGACGGGTCAGATGAAGGTTTCGCAACTCGCGAAATCCATGCCCGGCGGCCCTCTTCTCCTCGATGGCCCGATCCGCGTCCGCCGTGGTACGGAAGACGAAGACCCTACGACGCCATCAGGATCCGGCAACCGAATGCGATCTTCTGCCCGCCTCGCCTGGTCCAGTCTCGCGGGCCTCGTGCTCCTGTTGACGGGCGCTGCCGCGTTCGCCCAGTCGGTGCCGGCGCCGCAGCGGCCCTTCTCACAGCTCGTCGACCTGTGGGCGCGCCAGCTCGACCGCATCGCCACCCGCACCGAGCAGGCCACCCTCCTGCCGGCCGAGATCGATGCCTTACGCGAACAGGCCACCGATGTGCGCGCCGCCGCCACCGCCGCTGCCGCGTTCGCCCGAAACGACCTTGCCGACACCAAGAAGCTGCTGGCCCCGCTCGAAACCAAGCCGGGGCCTGACGCCCCGCCCGAGTCGGACGCCGTAAGGGCCGAACGTCAGCGTCTGACCGAGCAGGCGACGATCAGCGAGGGAAGGTTGAAGCAGGGCGAGGTCGTCATCGCCCGCGCCGATCAGCTGCTCGACCGGCTGACGAAGCTGCGTGGTGAAGTGGTGTTTCAGACGCTGATGCGTCGTGACGCTTCGCCGCTGTCTCGCGACATCTGGGGCAAGCTCGGCCCTGAGCTCGCCAACTCGGCCGGGTTGCTGTCATCGGGGTTGGCGGCGTGGAGTCGCAACGGGCTCTCGGCACTGGGCTCGGACGGAAGCAATCTCGCCTGGCTGGCGGTTTGGGCGGCGATCACCATCGCCCTTTGGTGGGCCGGCCGCGAACTTCGCCGCCGCTTCGGGCGCAGCAGCGCCAACAACCTCGATCAGCGCGACCGCACCGTCGCTGCCGCCATCGACGGCCTCGGGCTGGTATTGGTGCCGATCCTGGCTGTGTGGCTGATCGGCAAGCTGCTGATGGCAAGCCTGCCGCCGCCGCCCATCGACAGACTGGTGCCGGAACTCGTCGCCCGCCTCGTCGTCCTGCTGCTGGTCTTTGGTCTTACCTCCACGGCGCTCTCGCCCAGCCGGCCGCAATGGCGGGTCCTGCCGTTCACCGACGAGAGCGCACGCCTGCTGTCGCATTCGATCCGCCGCCTGATGGTGGCCGGTCTCTTCCTCGACTTCATCTATGTCTCGTTCGCGCACAGCGGCGCAGGCCGCGAGGCCGTGCCGGCAATCGGCGCCCTGGCACTGGCCACCATCGTGGCTCTTCTTACGCTTCCAGCCCTGTCGAATCGCGCCTGGCAGGCGGCGCGGCCGGAGGGCTCCGATCTTCCAAGGATGATCGGCGGCACCTGGTGGTCGGTCGCGCGCCTGGTGCTGAGCGTCGTGGTGCTGTCGTCGATCGGCTTCGCCCTGGCAGGCTACGCCACACTCGCCGCGCACCTTCATACGGCGATCTCCGAGACCTTGCTGCTGATCGCGGTCGCGCTCCTGCTGCACCGGCTGGCGACCGACGTGCTCGAGACCGCCGCCGCCCCCGAGACGCCGTCGGGCCGCTGGGTGCGCCATCGCTTCGGCCTGCAGCCCGATGCCGAGGTACGCGGTCAGTATCTCGTCCTGCTCCTGTTCGACACCCTTCTCATCCTGTTGCTCGCCGTGACGATCCCCACGGCCTGGAACGTCGACATCGACGCCATCTTCCAGGGCTTCGGCCACCTGATGCGCGGCGTGAAGGTGGGCGGCGTCACCATCTCGCTGGGCAATATCGGCATGGCGATCGTGGCCTTCGGCGTGTGCATGCTGATCGCGCGCCTGGTCCGCAGCATCGTGCGCGACCGCGTGCTGCCGACCGTCGACGCCCCGCTGCCGCTGCGTCAGTCGATCGACGCTGGCCTCAATTACGCCGGCGTCATGATCGCGATCCTGGTCGGCATCGGCGCGCTGGGTGTCGACTTCACCAACCTCGCCATCGTGCTGGGCGCCCTATCCGTCGGCATCGGCCTCGGCCTGCAGAACATCGCCAACAACGTGATCTCCGGCGTGATCCTGCTGATGGAGCGGCCGATCAAGGCCGGCGACTGGGTGGTGGTCAATGGCCACGAAGGCTTCGTGCGCCGCATCAACATCCGCGCCACTGAAATCGAGACCTTCCAGCGCACGCACGTCATCGTGCCGAACAGCATGTTCCTGCAGAGCCCGGTCATCAACCGGACCTATGCCGACACCTCGAGCCGCGTCGAGATCCAGCTCACCGTGTCGCTGGGCACGGACGTCACGAAACTGGAGGCGATCCTGCGCGAAACGGCGCTCGGCCATCCGCGCGTGCTGCGCGTGCCGATGCCGATCGTGCGCTTCGTGCGGGTGGCCGCAGCCGGCCTCGACTTCGAACTGTTCGTATTCGTGTCGAACCTCGAGGACCGACTGACCGTCACCAACGACCTCAATCGCACTTTGCTCGCCCGGCTGATCGAGGAGAAGATCATCGATCCCGGGGCGGTGCCGGAACTCAGGCTGCGCGACATCGACAAGCTCGGCGCCGCGCTGCGCGGCGAGCTGCCGGCGCGACCGAAGACGGAGGGCAGCTCGGAGATGACCAGCGAAGGAGCGGACGATGCCGCTGCGGCGCCGAAGAATTGAGACCCCGCGCCGGCGCTGGCCGCTTGTCCTGCTGTTTGCCGGCGCCATCCTGGCCGGCGTGGCGCTGTGGGCCTATGCGCCGATACTGCCGGCCGAGATGCTGATCGCGCGCTACGCCAACGAGCGCTCGAAGTTCATCGATGTCGGCGGCGTGCGCGCCCATGTTCGTGACTATGCGCGCGACCAGGACGATGCCGACGCGATCCCGGTCGTGCTGATCCACGGATCGCTGGGCTCCTTGCACATGTGGGAGGGCTGGGCGCGCGAACTGGGACCGCGCGTGCGGCTGATCACGGTCGACCTGCCGGGCCATGGCCTGACCGGCGCCTGGCCGCGCGACGAATACACCATCGAGGCCTACACCGATTTCATAGAAGTGCTGGTCGACACGCTTCATCTCGATCGCGTCGTGCTGGTCGGTCACTCGATGGGCGGCGCCGTGGCCTGGAGCTTCACCGCGACCCGGCCGGACAGGGTGAGCCATCTCGTCCTGGTCGATGCCGCGGGCTATCCACGCCAGGGCGAGGCGCCGTTGCCGACCCGGCTCGCCCGGCTGCCGGTGATCGGCGACATCGGCATCTACTTCAAGCCGGACCGCCTCGTGCGGCGCTCGCTCCTGGAGGTCTACGCCGATCCCGAGATGGTGACGCCCGACCGGATCAGGCGATATTCGGAGCTGCAACGCTTCCCCGGCAACCGCGAGGCGACCCTGCAGCGCGCCCGCAGCCAGGAGCCGCTCGACCCCACGCCGCTGAAGCGGCTGAACGTACCGACCCTGATCATCTGGGGCGCCAAGGACCGCTGGGTGCCGGTGGCGGATGCCTTCCGGTTCCAGAACGACATCAAGGGCGCCAAGCTGGAAATCTTCCAGAACCTCGGCCACAACCCGATGGAGGAGGACCCCAAGGCGACCGCCGCGGCGGTGGCCGCCTTCCTGGCCTCGACGCCGCCGCGTCCCTTTCTGCGCCCGGCACCGGCAGCAGAGTCGGCGAGCGATCCGACGACGGTGCTGCCGGCCGTGGTGCCGGAGAAGGACTAGGCGCTAAGCAACGCCTCCACCTGGGCATCGATGAAGGCCGCATCCTCGGGATTGGCGAGCGGGTTGCCGGCGCGATGGCCCCAGACCGAGGGAATCTCCACCAGCTTCGCATTCTTGAGATGGGGCAGCTCGGCGCGGTTGTCGTCGGTCTGGAAGTAGAGATCGGTGGCCGAGGGCATCAGCAGCACCTTGGCCTTGATGCTTGAGAGCGCCATCTCGAGATCACCGCGGAAAAGGTCGTTGGCGGAGATGTCGCCGTTCTGCCAGGTCCAGAGCTGGGCCATGAGATCGCGCGCGTCGCGGCGCAGGAAGCTCGCCTCCCAGGAGCGCACCAGGAAGTCCTCCAGGCTGGTAAAGCCCAGGCCGCGCCACATCTCGCGGCGATAGAAGGTCTGGCTGAGCGCCCAGCCGGCATAGATGCGGCCCATGGCGCGCAGGCCTTCTTCGGGCGTGCGCGCCGCCTGCACGGCCGTGCGCACGCCTTCGAGGAAGACAAAGTTGTGCGGCGCCGTCTTGGCCGAGCCACAGTTGACCACGATGCGCTCGACCGACTCGCCGAACAGCGCGGCCCAGTGATAGGCCTGCTGCGCGCCCATCGACCAGCCGTAGACCATTTTGATGCGATCGACGCCGAACAGCTCGAGCATCATCTGACGCTGCAGCATGACGTTGTCGTAGACCGTGACCTCGGGAAAATCAGGTGTATTCGAGGGCGATGACGACAAACCATTGGTCAACATGTTGGGAATCACGATGAAATAGCGATTCGGGTCCAACGCGTGTTCGGGCGACACCAGCCATTCGATGTCTGTGTGATGGGCGCTGTAGCTGGTGGGATAGAGAATAACGTTGTCGCGACGGGCATTCAGCCGCCCGAAGGTTTTATAGACAATGCGGGCCTGGGCGAGCGTGCCGCCGCGCTGCAGCCGGACATTTTCTGACACCCAGTGTCCGTGCCTGTCCGGAGTTGTCCGAAGTTGTGCGGAGTTGTTCAGGAAAAGCTCCGGATAATCTCGCCGTGAACCTGCGTGTAACTCTTGGCCACGTACTTCAGATGCGGCCGCAAATGCCGATGCGCCTCGGGCAGGTGATGGAACGGGATGTTGGGCAGCAGGTGATGCTCGGCGTGGTAGGGCAAATTCCACATCAGGAAGCGCACGATGGGATTGCTGAGCGTCGTGCGGGTGTTGGCGAAACCGTCGTCGCTGTTGGGGCAGAGCGTGTGCTCGCACAGCAGATAAAGACGCAGCAGCGGCAGGCCGATCAGCAGCGGGAAGACCCACACCCACAGCACCGCCGTCGTCTGCAGCAGGATCGAGCCCAGGATCAACGCTGCGTACAAGGCGAGCAGCAGCCGGCCCCAGCGGCGGACTTCGGGCCAGGCCGATTCATGGATGTAATTCACGTCGCCCCTGAAGCCGAAGGGGAACAGGAAGATGTCGCGGGCGCGTATCATCAGGAACGGGATCGAACTTACGCGAAAGAGATATGGCCCCCAGCCCGTGGGTGAACCCGACGTGATGAGTTCGGGATCGCGCAGGGGATCCTGCGTGTAGCGGTGATGCGCCATGTGATAGTGCCGGTAGAAGCCGGCGTTGTTCAGGATCGCGGCGCCCGAGAAAAAGGCCAGGATATCGGCGAAACGCCGCGTCTTGAACGAGTTGTAGTGCGTCGACTCGTGCATGGCGCCGAACAGCGTGTTCACGAACATCGCCTGCAGCAGCAGCGCCGGCACCACCCACCAGGTGCCGCGCGTTTCGAGCACCAGCCAGCCGCCCGCAATCAGCAGGGCAAGATGCGCGGCGGCCTGCATGAATCCCTTGGCGTCGGACTTGCCGTAAAGACGCTTCAGCACCTCGGCCGGCACCACCCGCATCTGGCGGGCGCGCTGTCCGGTGACGATGAAGGGATCGGCTACTTGATCGGCGCCCATAGTCCGTCCCTGTAGGCGATCTCGGTCACCGCCTCACGCTTGGTCTTTTCTTCTTCGCTGAGGCCGATCTGGTCGCCGACCATGCGCGCAATCGAGGGGAAGGTGCCCTTGGGCTGGGCATAGTCGCCGCTCCACAGTTTGGAGCGCAGCAGCGCCTTGGCGCAGTGCAGATAGGCCTGGCGCACCGAGACGACGATGGCGCATTTCGGCGCCTTGCCCTGGACCGCCATGGACTCCAGCAACGAGGGATCGACCGACAGCCGCGCCGTGCCCGCCATACGCACCGTCTCGTTGGTGCCGGGCAGCAGGAAGATCAGCGCGATCTCGGGATTCTGCAGCAGGTTCTTCAGCGTATCGAGCCGGTTATTGCCCGGCCGGTCGGCGATCGCCAGCGTGTGCTCGTCCAGCACCTTGAACGACCCCGGCGGGTCGCCGCGCGGCGTCACATCCTGCTTGCCGGACGCGTCGGCCGTCGCCACCAGGCACATCGGCGAGAGGGCAATGAACCGGCCCATGTGCGGGTCGATGCGGCCGATATCCTTGACCGCGGCCGTTACGCTGACGGCGGCGTAGGAGGCGACGAGCGCCGCCGCGCCGGCGGCATCGAGCAGGGCGGGCGAGCGGGGGAGAACAGAGTCGGGCATGGCAACGACCTCCAGGGGATCGTGAAAGACTAGCATGATTCGGACCGACAGAAGGCATCGGGGCACCCATCCGTGAGACACCTGGACGTTGCGCTTTTGTCCACTTTGTCTCCCGGCGGATCCCGGGCCCACGCTGAATCGCGGGCACATTTGTTGTTGTCGCGCACGCCCCCCCCGCGAGAGGTGAGGGGCGCGGCGTAGGCCGGCGTTGACTTGCCGGCTCGGTTTTTCATTCCGTTACGTAGGAGGCAAGCGGCACTCGCCTCGGGGACGACCTTCCACCGGAAGGCCTCGAGCGGTCGGTAGGGTCCGCCGTCTTCGATCATTCCGTGCGGTCAGGACCGCACGCCCGTCAGGATTGGGGCGGCGGGATCAGGATCCTCGCGTCGCCCGACTCTGTTCCCCCGGACGCACCGCGCCGAGGCTGCCTGCGGAAATAGCTCAAACCTGCGAAACTTGCAAATTTTGATTTGCAATTCTGCCCTGCGCTCCGCGCGGGGCTACCCTCGCCTCGGCAATCTGGCTAGGATCGCGCCGGGGAAGGGGCCCGTGACGTCATGGGTGAGAACAACCAATCCGGTGCCCGGTTCGGGCCCTTGGGGAGGCGACACGCGCTGGCCGCGGCGCTCGCCGCTGGCGTGACCACCCCGATATCCGCACATGCCCAACCGCGCCAACCTCGAATCGGCGTCGTGAATTGGGAAGGCCCCGACGCCACGTTCCGCATGGACGAACTCCGCAAGGCAATGGCAAGCGTCGGCTATCGCGAGGGCATCAATATCGCTTTCGAGTGGCGATGGGCCGCCGGCAGCCGCGCCCGCGCCGCCGAGGCCGCGATCGAGTTCGAAAGCATGGCCGTGTCGTTGATCTACGCGCGCACGACCCCCGCGGCCCACGCCGTGAAGGAGGTGGTGAAGCGCACACCTGTCGTGTTCCATGTCGCGGACGCGCTGGCCACGGGCATCGTCACCAACCTGGCGCGCCCCGGCGGCCTGATGACCGGCGTCATGTCGTCAGGTCCCGAACTCGCACCCAAGCGCCTCGAGATCCTGCGCGAAGCCGTTCCCAAACTGACACGCGTCGGCTTCCTCGCCTCGTCGATCGATCCCAATGCCGAGACGTTCATTCGCGAGACCTCGACCACCGCCAGCCACATGGGAATCTCGGTGGTCCCGGTGCGGGTCCGGGGACCGGACGGCTTTGCCGCCGCTCTCGATCAAATGACCGCTGAACGCGTGGAAGCGGTGATCGTGCAAACCCTTTTCGTGGCGTCGTCGCGCCAGTTCATCGAGCCGGCCCTCGGCCGCCGCCTGCCGTCTATCGGCGAGCAGCCGCTGTTCGCCGAGAACGGCGCGCTGGTCGCCTTTGGCGCCGACCACGCCAGCCTGACCGAGCGTGTGGCGACGCAGATCGATCGCATCCTGAAGGGCGCCAATCCCGGCGACATTCCGGTCGAGACGCCGACCAAGTTCTGGCTGGTTATCAACCAGAAGACGGCCCGCACACTGGGCCTGACCCTGCCGCCGTCGCTGCTGATCCGGGCCGACGAGGTGATCGAATGAAGCGGCGCGGCCTGCTGGGCTTGCTCGCCGCCAGCACCGCCTTGCCCGCGAGGCTGCGCGCCCAGGGGAGCCTGCCGACCGTCGGCTATCTCGGCAGCGAAACACCCGAAGTCTTCGCCTCGCGCCTCGCCGCCTTTCGCGAGGGGCTGGCCTCGCAAGGCTTCGACGAGGGCCGTTCCGTCACCATCGAATATGTCTGGGCGCACAGCCGCAACGAGCGCCTGCCCGCGCTGGCCGCCGAACTCGTGGCCCGCAACGTCAAGGTCATCGTGGCGCCAGGCAGCCTCGCCGCGGCGCTGGCCAAGGTGGTGGCGACGATTACGCCGCAGGTCCAGGAGGCCGAACTCCGGCGCGTGCTGCGCAAGCGGCCGGAGCGCATGGATGCCTACGAGTACGTGCTGCGCGGGCTCGACCTGCTGTACCGCTTCGACGACGACCAGTTCGTGCAGGCGATGCCGTTGTTCCAGCGCGCCATGCAGCTCGACCCGAGCTATGCCACGGCGCACGCGCTGGCCGCGGACTGGTACAGCGTGCGGATCAACCAGGGGCTCTCGCCCGATCCCGAGGCCGACTTCCGCGAGGCCGAGCGGCTGTCGCGGCTGGCGCTGACGCTCGACCGGTTCGACCCGCGCGCGCTGTCGCTGTGCGGCCATGTGCGCGCCTTCTCGTTCCGCGACTTCGACCAGGCGATCGAGCTGTTCGACCGGGCGCTGGCGGCCAACCCCAGCTCGGCCATCGCCTGGATGCGCAGCAGCCCGACCTTCAGCTACATCGGCGAGACGCGCGAGGCGCGGCGGCGCGCCGACATCGGGCTCCGCCTGTCGCCGCACGACGCGCACGTGTTCTACAGCTACTCGATCGTGGCGCTGGCGGGCTATGCGGCGGGCGATTATCCCGACGCCATCGCCTGGGCGCGACGGTCGGCGGCACTCAATCCGCGCTTCGCGCCGAACCTGCGATTTCTGGCGGCCAGCTTGGCGGCCAACGGGCAGATCGACGAGGCGCGGCAGGTCAGCCGCGACCTGCTCGGCGTCGATCCCAAGTTCAGCGCCTCGCGCTTCGCCCAGGCCTATGCCTTCCGCGACGCCGCGAAGCGCACGTTGTTCGCCGATCACCTGATGCTGGCCGGGCTGCCGAAATAGGCCTGCTTACTGCGCCGCCTTGATCCGCTCCTCCAGCAGACCGCGGATCGGGGCGTCGGCGGGCAGCAGGGCGAGGAGCGTGTTCCAGCGGCGGAGCGCTCCCGGCTTGTCGCCTGACGCGAACGCGGCGGCGCCGAGATAGAAGAGCGCGAGCGCGTTCCGGGGTTCGGCCTTCTCCAGCCGCTCCAGCACGGCGACGGCGGCAGGCGGTGGTGCTTCGCCGGGCTTGAGCTGGCGGACATGGGCCTCGGCCCAGTCGGTGAGCGTCCGCGTGTCGAGGGGGCCGAGCGCATCGGCCCTGGCATAGGCATCGGCCGCCTTGTCGTTTTCGCCCAGCACGCGTCTCGCGTTGGCGAGGCGCAGCCAGCCGGCGCGGTCTCCCGGGCTCTCTTTCAGCCTGGCGTCGAGACCCTCGACCATGCCGCGGATCGCCTCCTGGCGCTGCGCGGGGTCGAGACTCTGCATCGCCTCGACCTGGTCGCGGGTAGGAACAGGCATCCCCGCCGCGCGTGATACGCGCGCGATCTCGGCGCGCAGCATCGACAACCAAGGCGCATCGGGCGGGCTTTTGGCCTCAAGCGCCTGCCAGCGCGCGACGGCGGCTTTCGAGTCGCCGCTCTGGGCCTCGTGCAGGCCGAGATAGTAGGCGGCGCGTGGGTTGTCGGGCCGCAGCGCGAGCGCGCGGGTGAGCGCCTCGACGGCGGCGGGGGTGACGGTGCCGTCGGCCTCCAGCACCAGCGCCTCGCCCAGCTCGGCGAGCGCCTCGGGGTCCTCGGGGTTTTCGGCGAGCCGCGCGCGGGCCTCGGCCAACATGCGTTCGGCGGTGATGGGTTCGTTGGGATTCGGGTGGTCGAGGGCGGGCCTAGTGGCGAAGGGCGCAGCCGGCAGGCCGGGGCGGCCGACATTGAGATAGACGCCCAGCGCCAGCAGCGGGATCAGCAACGCGAGTGCGGGCGGCAGGAAGCGATGGAGCGTCGCGGAATCCCGGGGCGCCGCGGCATCGCTGGCGTTGGCGGCGCTGAGGATCCGGCGCTCGACTTCGATGCGCGCGGCGGCAGCGTCGGCCTCGGAGACCGTGCCATCGGCGCGCGTGCGCTCGATCTCGGCCAGCTGGTCGCGGTAGATCGCGAGCGCGCTGTCCAGCCGCTCGGTGCGCTTCTCGGTCGTGCGCAGCAGCGGCACCAGCAACGCGCCGACCGTCGCCGTGGTGAGAAGGGCGAGGAGGAATTCCAGCATGATCGCTAGCCCACCCTTCGAGACGCGTCCTGCGGACGCTCCTCAGGGTGAGGTTTTTCGCGAAAGTCCTCATCCTGAGGAGCGGCGCGTAGCGCCGCGTCTCGAAGGATGTGATCCAGGCGATGCCGCTCCTCTTCATCGAGCGGCTCGGGCGGCGGGATCGGCTTGCGCCGGCGTGCCGCGATCAGAAGCAAGCCACCGGCCACGATGAGGACGATCGGCCCGCCCAGCCACAGCACCCAGGTACCCGCCTTGAACGGCGGCTTCAGCAGCACGTAGTCGCCGTAGCGCGCGACCATGTAGGCGAAGACCTGCTCGTCCTTGTCGCCGGCGCTGAGCCGCTCGCGCACGGCCCGGCGCATGTCGCGCGCGACTTCGGCCGCGGAATCGTCGATCGACTGGTTCTGGCAGACGACGCAGCGCAGCGACCGGCCGATGTCGCGGGCGCGCGATTCGAGCGCGGGATCGGGGAGCAGTTCCGACGGTTCGACGGCAAGCGCCGGGAAAGCGAACAGCGCGAGCAAGAAAAGAAGGGCGGCGGCGCGCATCATTTCGCACCCTTCAGGAACGGCAGGATCGTCTCGTTCACGTCGCGCTCGGTGATCGGCCCGCGGAAGTGGCGGCGGACGATGCCTTGGCCGTCAACGAGATAGGTCTCAGGCACGCCGGACAGGCCCCAGTCGAGGCCGGTGCGGCCTTCGAGATCGGCGCCAGCGAACTTGTAGGGATCGCCCAGCCGTTTTAGCCAGGTGGTCGCCTCCGGGGGCTTGTTCTTCCAGGCGACGCCGATGATGACGGCGCCGTCGCGTGTGGCGAGCCGCGTGAACAGCGGATGCTCGGCGAGGCAGGGCGTGCACCAGCTCGCGAAGAAATTCACGATTGTTGGTTTGCCGGTTCGGAGCAGTGCATCGGTGAGCGGCGGCTCGCCGTCGCGCAGCGCCTTCACTTCCAGGCGCGGCGCCGGGCGGCCGACCAGCACCGAGCCGATCGACGCGGGATCGCGGCCAGCCAGCAGCGACCAGGCGAAGAACCCCGCCATCAGCGCCAGCGTCGCCAGCGGCAAGAGGAAGAGGAGCCGACGGTTCATTCGGCGGGTTGCGCCGCGACGGGGCGCCGTGCCCTCTTGCCACCCTGAGGGGCGCCGATCCGGAGGCGGCGGTCGGAGAGCGAGACGAAGCCGCCGAGCGCACAGAGCGCGGCGCCGAGCCAGATCCAGGGGGCGAGCGGATTGTAATAGAGACGGATCACCCAACCGTTGGCCGCTTCGCCCTCGCCCAGGGTCGCGTAGAGATCGCGCAGCAGATTGGTGTGGATCGCCGTCTCCGCCACCTGGCGGCGCTGCACCGTGAACAGACGGCGCTCGGGCGCCAGCACAGTGTAGGGCTTGCCGCCGACGCTGACGGCCAAAGTCGCGCGCTCAGCGATGTAGTTGGGGCCCTGCAGGGACTCCATCCGCTCCAGTTTTATGTCGAAGCCGTGGAAGGCGGCGCGATCGCCGGGCTTCATGGTCTGCATCAGCTCGCTGTTCCAGGCGCCGGTGCCGACGGCACCCAGCACGATGACGCCCATGCCGGCGTGCGCGATGGTCATGCCGAGGAAAGCACGCGGCAGGGTGCGTAGGCGGCCATTGCGCACGCGCTCAACGAATCCCGTCAGGCTGCCGGCGATCAGCCAGACGCCGAAACCGAAAGCGATCGCGGCGAGCGTGGCGCGGCTGTCGATCACCGTGGCGGCGACGATGGCCGCCATGATCGACACGATGAAGGCCAGGCGCAGTTTCAGCAGCGCCGGCCAGATCTCGGCGCGTTTCCAACTGAGGAACGGGCCGACGCAAAGTGCTGCAAACAGCGGCGCGCAGATCGGCACGAAGGTGGCATTGAAGAACGGCGGGCCGACCGAGACCTTGCTGCCGGTGAGCAGGTCGAGGAACAGCGGGTAGAGCGTGCCCAGCAGCACCGTGGCGGCGAGTGTGCAGAGCAGCAGGTTGTTCAGGATCAGCGCGCCCTCGCGGCTGACGGGCTGATAGAGGCCGCCGCCCTGCAGCTTCGGCGCGCGCCAGGCGAAGAGCGCGAGGCCGCCGCCGGTGACGAACAGGAGGAAGCCCAGGATGTACATGCCGCGCGCCGGGTCCTGGGCAAAAGCGTGCACCGAGGTGAGCACGCCGGAGCGCACGAGGAAGGTGCCGAGCAGCGACAGCGAGAAGGCGAGGATGGCTAAAAGGACCGTCCAGCTCTTCAGCGAATCGCGCTTCTCGACGACGATGGCGGAGTGCAGCAGCGCGGTGCCCGCGAGCCACGGCATCAGCGAGGCGTTCTCGACCGGATCCCAGAACCAGAAGCCGCCCCAGCCGAGGATGTAGTAGGCCCACCAACTGCCGAGCGCGATGCCGAGCGTCAGGAAGCACCAGGCGGCGAGCGTCCACGGCCGCACCCAGCGCGCCCAGGCGGCGTCGACTCTTCCTTCGAGCAGGGCAGCGATGGCGAAGGCGTAGGTGACCGAGAAGCCGACATAGCCGAGGTAGAGCAGCGGCGGATGGAAGGCGAGGCCCGGGTCCTGCAGCAGCGGGTTGAGGCCGTTGCCGTCGAGCGGCGGCGGCGAGACGCGCTCGAACGGGTTCGAGGTGAAGAGCAGGAAGGCCAGGAAGCCCAGGCCAATCAGCGCCTGGATGGCGAGCACCCGCGCACGGAGTGTATCGGGGAGACCGGCACCGAAGATCGCGACGGCGGCACCGAAGAGGGCGAGGATCAGCGCCCACAGGAGCATCGATCCCTCGTGGTTCCCCCACACGCCGGAGACCTTGTAGAGCAGCGGCTTGGCGGAGTGCGAGTTGGCGACGACGTTGGCGACGGAGAAGTCTGAGGTGACGTAGGCCTGCGTCAGCGCACCGAAGGCGACGATGACGAGCAGCGCCTGCGTGAGCGCGGCGGTTCTTCCCAAATCCATGAGCCTGATGTCGCCGCGCGACGCGCCGAGCAGCGGCAAGGTCCCTTGCACCAGCGCGACAGCCAGCGCGAGGACAAGAGCGAAGTGGCCCAGCTCCGGTATCATGTCTTCCGGACCGCGGGCCTCTGGCCCGCCTCATGAGCGAGCCGGAGGCTCGCGGTCCACTCGAGCATGATGCTCACTTCTTCCCGTCTTTCCACTGCCCGCTGTCCTTCAACGCCTTCGCGACTTCCGGAGGCATGTAGTTTTCATCATGCTTCGCCAGTATCTCGCGCGCAGCAAATACACCGTCAGAACCGAGCGACCCCTCCGCCACCACGCCCTGCCCCTCGCGAAACAGATCGGGCAGCAGGCCGCGATAGACGACGTCGACCGTCTTGTTGGTGTCGGTCACCTTGAAGCGCGTGACCTGGCCATCCGGAGATTTTGTGACGCTGCCGGCTTCGACCAGCCCGCCCATGCGGAAGCGGCGCTCCGGCGGGATTTGCTTCTCGGCGATCTGCGTCGGCGAATAGAAGAAGACGATGTTGTCGCTGAGCGCCGTCAACACCAGCGTGGCGGCACCGCCCAGCACGGCGACCGAACCCAGGACCAGCCACAGGCGCTTGCGCTTGGGAGTCATCGTTTTCTGTCCAATCCACGTGCGGAAAGTTCACGGCGCACGCGGCTCCGGGCGGCGAGCGAGGAGATCAGCAAGCCGCCCAGGATGACCAGCGCCACCAGATAGGCCGACATGACGTAGACCGCGTGGTTGCTCACGATTGCGGCTCCGCATTCTCGAGCCGGCGGCGGTCGATCTCGGTGTCGGTGCGCAGCAGCACCAACAGCACGAACAGCAGCAGCAGCGTAGCGGCCATCCAGAGCAGCGGGATCAGGATCGAGGGGTGGATGCTGGGGCCGCCGAGACGCGCCACCGAGGCGGGCTGGTGCAGCGTGTTCCACCAGTCGACGGAGAATTTGATGATCGGCAGGTTGATGACGCCGATCAGCGCCAGGATGGCGGCGGCGCGATCGCCGCGCTCCGGCTCGTCATAGGCGCGGCTCAAGGCGATGTGGCCGAGATAGAGGAAGAACAGCAGCAGCATCGACGTGAGGCGCGCGTCCCACACCCAGTAGGCGCCCCACATCGGCCGGCCCCACAGCGCACCGGTGAGCAGGCAGACGGCGCAGAAGCCGGCGCCGACGGGGGCCGAGGCGCGCGCCATCAACGCCGCCAGCGGATGACGCCAGATCAGCAGCGAGGCGCCGAGGCCTGCCAGCAGTGCATAGCCCGCCATGCCGAGCCAGGCCGACGGCACGTGTACGAACATGATCCGCACCGTGTCGCCCTGCTGATAGTCGGGCGGCGACTGGATCAGCGCCATGTAGAGGCCGACCGCCATCATCAGCACCGTCGCGAAGGCGAGGCTGGGCAGCACGCGCTGGCTGAAGCGGCGGAAGCGCGCGGGATTGGCGAGGAAGTGCAAGTCGGCCATGTCGCTCTTCTATCTATTCGCCGGCTTGCCGCAAGGCCGCGGCGATGGCCCATGGCGTGGTCGCGAGCGCCACCAAAGCCAATGCTGCCAGAACCGCCAAATGAGCGCCGAAATCGCCCCCTGTCGCCAAGGCCTCGACGGCGCCGGCGCCGAAAATGAGCGTGGGCACACAGAGCGGCAAAGCCAGAAGGGCCAGCAACGCGCCCGATTTGCGCGCGCCCAGCGTCAGGGCCGCGGCCAGCCCGCCGATCAGCGACAGGGTGGGCGTGCCGACCAGGAGCGTGGCGGCGAGCGCCAGCAGGGCGCGGGGTTCGAGGCCGAAGGCGACGCCCAGGAACGGCGCCAGGAGGGCGAGCGGCAGGCCGGTCACAATCCAGTGAGCGCCGCACTTGGCGAGCGCGGCCAGCTCGAGCGGCCACGGCGCCAGCAGCAGGAGGTCGAGCGTGCCATCCTCGAAGTCGGCCGCGAACAGCCGGTCGAGCGACAGCAGCGCCGCGAACAGGGCAGCGCACCACAGCACGCCTGCAGCGATGCGGGCCAGAACGTTGGCCTCGGGGCCAATGCCCAGTGGAAAGAGCGTGGTGGCGACGACGAAGAAGGCGAGCACGACGGCGACATCGCCCGGCCGCCGCCATACCAGCCGCAGGTCACGCGCAACAAGGGCCGCGAAGCCGCTCATGCGAGCTCCAACGTGCGACTGCCGCCGATGCCGAGATCGGCATGGGTGGCGGCGATGGCGAGGCCGCCGGCGGCGAGATGTTTTTGGAGCGCGGCGCGGAAGGCCGATTGCGCCGGCACGTCGAGGGCGTTCAGCGGCTCATCGAGAAGCCAGAGCGGCGCTTGCGCGAGCACCACGCGGGCGAGCGCTGTGCGTCTACGCTGGCCCGCCGACAGCGTGCGCACGGGACGCGCCGCCAGCGAAGGAAGATCGAAGGCTACCAGGGCGCTGTCGAGCCGGTCCTCCGCGGGCGGTGCCCCGCGCAGGCGCTCGGCGGCCAGCAGGTTCTCGGCCACGGTGAGATCGCCTTTCAGGCCTTCGAGATGGCCCAGCCAGGCGAGCCGGCCGCGCCACGCCTCAGGCTCGGCCCGCGCGTCGTTGCCTTGCCAATGGATCGATCCGGCCTCGGGACGGACCAGCAAGGCCAGCGCGCGCAGCAGCGTGGTCTTGCCGCTGCCGTTGCGGCCGACCAGCGCCAGCAACTCGCCAGGGCCCACGGAAAAGGACAGGCGCTCGAACACCTTGCGGCCGCCGCGGCGGCAGGCCAGGTCCGCAACTTCGAGGAGGGAGGACGCCATACCGCGTCGTCGTAGCACGGTGCAGTTAGGGGGCCGGAAAAGAAAAAGGCCGCCCTCTCGGGGGAGAATGAGAGGACGGCCGAAGCGCCTCCGAAGAGGCTAGAACGTGGCCTTTGGGGGGAACCACGTTCGGGGGAGATACAAGAGGAAGATGGAAACCCCCGGTGGCCGTCGCTAGGCCCAAATGGGGCAATAGTGTGATATTTGCGCCACAGCGCTTGGCGCTGTGGCGCAAGGCGGGCGGCAGGGGTTGTAATCAGCCCCGAGAGCCCGCACGGCGCAGAAAAGACAAGAAATTCATAGAGTTAGGCCAGCAGAGGCGGTCCTCATCCATTCTGAACCGTGCGGGCTCTCGGGCCTTCATCGCTGCGCTCCTGCAGCCCTGCCGCCCGCCGCCGCTCCTATGCTTAGGCGCCTTGGCGCCTAAGCATAGGGATCAGCCGCGTCCCTCATTCCGTCCCCCATAAACTGGTAGGCCAAAATAACCAGGACCACGGGCACGACCGGCAGCATCAGCCACCAGTTCACGGCCACGACGTTGATGTCGGTGGCCTCGTTCAGCAGCACGCCCCAGGAGGTGATGGGCGGCCTGAGGCCGAGGCCCAGGAACGAGAGCGCCGTCTCGGCCAGGATCATCGAGGGGATGGAGAGCGTCGCCGAGGCGATGAGGTGGCTCATGAAGCCGGGCAGCAGGTGGCGGCCGATGATGCGTGCAGGCTTGGCGCCCATCATCTGGGCAGCGGCGGCGTAGTCCTCCTCGCGCAACGAGAGCAACTTGGAGCGCACGGCACGCCCCAGTCCCGGCCAGTCGAGCAGCGCCAGGATGATGGTGATGCCGAAATAGATCACCAGCGGCGACCAAGTCACCGGCAGCGCCGCCGACAGCGCCAGCCACAGCGGCAGGTGCGGGAAACTCTTGATGATTTCGGTGATGCGCTGGACGAGGCTGTCGATCCAGCCGCCGTAGTAGCCCGCCAACCCGCCCAGCACCAACGCCAGCACGAAGGACAGGGTAATGCCGATGATGCCGATGGTGAGCGAGATGCGCGCGGCATAGACGATGCGGCTGAACAGGTCGCGTCCCAGCCGGTCGGTACCCAGCCAGAAGAACTGTCCGCCCTCGGGTGGGCAGACGAAATGGAACGTGCCGTCGATCATGCCCCAGAATTCGTAAGGCGCGCCGCTGCAGAAAAAGCGCAGCGGCATCGGCTTGGTGGGATCGGGCGTGTAGACGCGCTGCAGGGTCTCCTTGTCGCGCTCGGTCTTCAGGCCATAGACAAACGGCCCGAGGAACTTGCCCTCGTGGAACAGGTGGACCGACTGCGGCGGCGCGAAGATGTAGGCCGAGTGGCGGCTGTGCAGGTCGTAGGGCGCGATCCATTCGCTGATGGCGGTGGAGAGATACATCAGCGCCAGGAAGATCATCGAGACGACGGCCGGCCGGTGACGGCGGAAACGCCACCACATCAGCTTCCACTGGCCGGCCATGTAGTACTTTTCCTGCTCGGCGGTCAGGCGCTCGGCGACGTAGGGATCCCACTTCTCCTGGCTGACGAAGTGCGGGGTGCGGCCAGACTGGGGCGCAGAGGGTGGCGTGGCGGGCTGGTCGGTCATCTCACTTCTCCGACGTGGCGCCGAAGCGGATGCGCGGATCCAGCGCGGCCAGCGCCAGGTCCGAGATCAGCATGCCGATCACCGTGAGCACCGCCACGAACAGGAGGAAGGTGGCGGCGAGGTTGACGTCCTGGGTTTTTAGCGCACCCAGCAGCATCGGACCCGTCGTCGGCAGCGACAGCACGACCGAGACGATGACCGAACCCGAGATGACGTCGGGCAGCAGGCCGCCGATGTCGGCCACGAACGGGTTGATGGCGTGGCGCAGCGGATACTTGATCAGCAGGCGCATCGGCGGCAGCCCCTTGGCCCGGCCGGTCACGACATACTGCTTCTGCAATTCGTCGAGCAGGTTGGCGCGCAGCCGGCGGATCATGCCGGCGGTGCCCGACATGCCGATGACGATCACCGGGATGATGAGATGCTCGGCCACCGAGACGAACTTGCCCCAGCTGAAGGGCTTGCCGATGTATTCGGGATCCATCAGGCCACCGATCGACAGGCCGAAATAGACCTTGCCGACATAGAGCAGCACCAGCGCCAGCAGGAAGTTCGGCACCGACAGGCCGACGAAGCCGATGAAGGAGGCGACATAGTCGCCCATCCGGTATTGGTGGGTGGCGGCATAGACACCAATAACGAACGACACGATCCAGATGAAGGCGATGGTGGCGGATTCCATGATCAGCGTCAGCGCCATGCGCTCGCCGATCAGCTCGGACACCGGCACGGTGTCCTGGCAGCTGAGGCCGAAGTCCCAGCGGAAGATGCCGCCGACCCATTCGAAGTAGCGCAGCCACAACGGCTGGTCGAGACCGTAGAGAGAGCGCAGTTCGTCGGCACGCGTCAGCGCGTCTGCATCGCCGCGCGCCAGCAGCTCGTCGATCTGCGAGGTCACGCAGTCGCCCGGCGGCAGGTCGATGATGAAGTAGACGAGAGCGCTGATGACGAACAGGGTCGGGACCATCAGTAGGACGCGGCGCACGATGAAATTGAGCATGCTCAGGCGCCTCCCCGCGCAGCGCGGACGTAGTGCCCCGGCTCGGCCTCGGTCCAGAACAGCGGCTCCTTCCCGGTATCCCGGAACGGCTCCGGCCAGGCCGCCGGGTCCGAGGCCTTGCCCTCCATCAGCGCGCCGAGATCGAGCTTGTGGCGGGGATCGGGCATCGGCACCGCCGACAAGAGCGCCCTGGTGTAGGGATGGAGTGGACGGCGGAACAGCTCGCCCGCCGGCGCGAGCTCGACCAGGCGGCCGGCGCACATCACGGCGATGCGGTCGGCGATGTAATCGACCACGGCGAGGTTGTGCGAGATGAAGAGATAGGTGAGGCCGAGCTGCTTCTGCAGGTCTTTCAGCAGGTTCAGGATCTGCGCCTGGATCGACACGTCGAGTGCCGAGACCGGCTCGTCGCAAATCACCATGTCGGGCCTGAGGGCCAGCGCGCGCGCTATGCCGATGCGCTGGCGCTGGCCGCCGGAAAAGGAGTGCGGGTAGCGGCTCAAGTGCCGGCGGTCGAGGCCGACCATCTCCATCAGCTCGCTCACCATCTCGCAGCGATAGGCATCGTCGCCGATCTTATGGATCACCAGCGGCTCGACCAGGATGTCGTAGACGGTCATGCGCGGATTGAGCGAGCCGAACGGGTCCTGGAAGATGAACTGCAGCTTGGTGCGGAAGCGATCGAGGTCGCCGCCCTCGAGCATCATGACGTCGACCTTGCGGCCCCAGTCATCATAGACGACCCGGCCGGCGCCCTCGTTGGGATCGGCCGAGATGCCACGCATCAGCATCTTGCTGAGCGTGGTCTTGCCGCAGCCCGACTCGCCCACCAGGCCGAGGCACTCGCCTCGCTGGACGTCGAAACTCACGTCGTTGACCGCGCGGATGGTCCGCGTGGTGCCACCGCCCATCAGCGACTCGATCAGCGTGTCGGCCTTGCGGATGCGGAAGGTCTTGCTGAGATGTCGTACCTTGAGCACCGGCGCGGCGGGATTGAAGGCGGGCGTCGGCGTCGACGTCGCCTTCTCCTTCAGAAGATGCCCGGTCGCGGCGGTGATCTCGCGGATCGGCTGCAGGCGCTCGCCGGGCTTCATGTCGAAGCGCGGCACCGCGTGCAGCAGTGCCTTGAGATAGGGATGCTGCGGGTCGCGGAAGATGTCGTGCAGGTCGCCCGATTCGACCACCTTGCCGCGATACATCACAACCACGTCGTCGGCGACGTTGGCGACCACCCCGAGATCATGGGTGATCATCAGCAGCGCCATGCCCAGTTCCTTCTGCAGGTCCTTCATGAGCCGCAGGATCTGGGCCTGGATGGTGACGTCGAGCGCCGTCGTGGGCTCGTCGGCGATCAGCAGCGCCGGCCGGCAGACCACCGCCATGGCGATCATGGCGCGCTGGCGGAGGCCACCGGAAAGCTCGAACGGGTAGGTGCGCAGCGCCCGCTTGGGATCGGGGAAGCCGACCATGCGCAGCATGTCACGCGTCAGCTCGTCGATCTCGGCGCGGCCGAGCTTGCGGCCGGTACTGCTGCGCGCCGCCTCGCCGATCTGGTCGCCCAGCGAATGAAGCTCGCTGAACCGGCCACCGCCATGCAGCTCGACGGCCTCGCCGATCTGATCGCCCACCGTGTGCAGCGCCGACAGCGACGTCATCGGCTCCTGAAAGATGATGGAAATCTGCCCGCCGCGGATGCGCCGGATCTCGGGGCCGGTACGATCGAGTTTGGCAATGTCGATCGGACCGCCACCGCCAATACCGTTGATGGGGGTGCGCGGATCGTTGAACAGGATCGAGCCGGACGACACCGTGGCGGTGCGCGGCAGCAGGCCCATGATCGCCTGGCTGCACACCGACTTGCCCGAACCCGACTCGCCCACCAGCGCCAGTGTGCCGCCGGGCGGGATCGAGAACGACACATTGTCGACGGCCCGCAGGATTCCCTCGTGAACGCCGAAATCGACCGTCAGCTTCTCGACGCGCAGCAGATCGTTCATGCCAATTCTTCCTGATCCGCCACCGAAATTCCCATCGACCTCAGATTGGCGCGCGTCGCTTCGCTCACCCTGACACCGCAGGCCTCGGCAGCTTGTGCCGCCCGCTCGACGATATCGTGAAACCTGTCCAGCGAGGAATCGACCTTGACCATGCGCCCGCCAGTCGAGCCGATGCCGAGCTGCATCCAGCCGTCGGAGCGGTCGCGCTTGGTCGAGAAATAACTGAGCTTCATCCGGTCGAGCCGTGCCCATTCCACCAGCGTGCCGGCCGGCCCGTCGGCGCAGAGCGTGTCGGGCCCAAGGACGTAGCGCGTGTGATGTCTGAGCGCGGTGCGCCCCAGGAACAGGGCGAACAGCAGGAATCCCGCCACCAGGAGCCCGGCCAGCCAGCGATTGACGTCGAGCAGCAGCAGCGGCGCGCCGCACAGCAGGGCGCCCGCGCCGGCACGCATATAGTCGGCCCACAACGTCTGGCGTGGATAGCGCAGTTCGGCGGTACTCACGCGCGCGCCTCCCCTCCCTTTGAATTTTTTGCCGCGAACAGCTCGTGCGCCGGGCACACGCGCAGACCCGACATCGTTCGTGTTCTTTCCCAGAATGACCTTAGGAAATCCCACGCCCTGTCGTCCATCGCAAGATGATGACTGAGAAGCCCTACAGGCTCGCCGCTTTCCGTCCGAGACCGGACGAGCGACGCCACCAGCACGCCAAGGCAGGTCTCCGCACCGGCAAAGGCGCGTTCGGCCTTCCAGTCGATCAGGTCGACATGGGTATTGACCTGGCGCAAGCCGCGCACCGGCTGGGCGCGGGTACGCCCGCCGAAGGTCGAGAGGCCGGAGAAGCCGATCTCGGGCAGGGTCGGCACCAGGGCCGGCGCGATGCGATTCCAAGGCGGCACCATGACACTGAGTGGGCGATTGCCAAACAACCGTTCCAGCGCCAGCCAGCCAGTGCCGAGTTCGCCCAGCACGATCATGGCCGGCCGGTGCGGCCCGAGCTCGATCTTCCTGCCCTCGCCCTGGGGCGCATGATTGACGTGGGCATAACCGTGCTGAAGCAGATCGACATCAGGCTCGGCGGCGAGGCGCTCGGCCAGGGCCGATGTGGCGCGCGCCGGCACGACCGCCAGCGCCAGCGGCATCGCGCTTTCGCGATGAAGGGCGAGCAGCCGGTCGAGTTCCGGGCCGGTATCGGCGACATCGTCGTCGCGCCACCACAGTTCGGCCGTGCGGCCGGCGGCGCGCCAGTGTTCGAGTTCCTGGTTGAGTTCCTCCCAGCTGCTCATGACGGGCAACTGCTCATGACGCCACCATCTGCCGGAGTGCCGCGACGGTCGCCGGTCCGCCCCGCGCGTCGACCGGCGGGAAGCTCCGGATCGAGGGACCGGCCCAGGCCTTGCTGATGGCGGCCGCCAGCGTTTCCGAGTTGAGCGCGTCAGGCGCCACCGCCGCCACCATGCCGCGCTCGACCAGCACGCGGGCACGGTCGGCCTGTTCGGTCTCCCGCGCCGTGCCAAACGGCACGAGGACAGCACGATCGGCATGGCAGAGCGTCTCGACCACGGTGTTGTAGCCGGCCTGGGAAATCGAGAGCGCGGCGTTGCGCAGCAGGCTCGGGAAGTCGCCGCGTGCCGGCTCTACGATAATTCCGGCATTGGCCGCTTCGGCGAGCGCCGCCTGTTCCGTCGCCGGGACGTTCGCCCCCACCAGCAGACGCCACTTTCGATCGGCCAGCGGAGTCATGGGACGCGCGGCAATGGCGGCGCGCAGGAGCGGTGCCCCGACGGCACCGCCGCCCACCGACACGATCACCTCGCCCGCGCCGACCGTCCCCTGTGGCGCACGCGCCGGATCGGACTCAGCGATGTAGCCGGTGTAGAGCGCACGGTCCTGGATGTCGGGCCAGGCGGGGAAGCTGTCGTCGAGCCGCACCAGCGCGGGATCGGCGTGAACCAGGACCGCATCGAAGGCCTCGAAGGTCGCGACCATCTCATCGACCCGCGCCGGCGAGGCCGTCCGGCGCAGCACATCGCGGATGGAAGAGACGATCCACGGCGCCGACGGCCTATTCTGCGCCGCCTCGAGGAGCGGCATCAGCTCGAAGCGAAGCTGCGTGCGGCCAAAGGGAAACTGCTCGGTCAGCAGGATGTCCGGCGCCTCGGCCGCGAACAGGTCGAGCAGCACGCGGGTGCGTCGCGCACGAAAGGCATCGTCGAGCGGCGTGCCGTCAAGCTGGGCCAACTCCTTCAGCCGGAGATCCGCCGCTTTCACGGGCGGCAGCTGATGGAAGCGCACGCCTTTGAGCTCCACGCCCTCGACCGGCGCACCGCCCGAGACCAGCAGCACATCGAAGCCGCCTGTTGCCAGCGCGCGCGCCAGTGTCGCCGCACGGCGCAGATGACCGATGCCCAGCAGGTGCTGCACATAGAAGAAGACACGCGCACTCATGATGCGGTTTCGAAAGGCACGTTGAGACGGTCGATGGTGACGCGGCCGTCTTCCTGAGCCACGAAGAAATGGACCGAGCGCCAGTCGAGCTTGTGCGGCGGGCGGCCCAGCATGTTCCAGCCGGTGGCCAGCGCCAGCAGGGCGCGGATCGCGGCCTTGTGCGACACCGCGACTGCAGGCTCGCCACCACGCGCCAGAGAAGCGGTCCAGCCGCCGATGCGCGCCATCGCGGTGCGGGGCGACTCGCCGCCGGGCGGCTGGAAGTCGAGCCCGGCCGCTTCGGTGGCGGCGAAAGTGGTACCCCCTTCGGCTCGTAATTCGACCAACGTGCGGCCCTCCCACACGCCGAAACTCATCTCGCGCAACGCCGACTCAACGGTGACGGCAGCCGCGGGCTGCACAAGCTCGGCCGTGCGCCGCGCCCGCTGCAGAGGACTGCACATCCGCTGCCAGCCATCGGCCGGCGCCGGCAAGCGCCAGCTTCGCGCCGCCGCCTCGCCTTCGGGACTGAGGCAAGTATCGGTGAGGCCTTGCAGGCGGCCCAAGGCGTTCCACTCGGTCGGCGCGTGCCGCAGGATGGCGAAGGGCACGCCGCTCATTTCAAAGTCCGCCCTCTTAACGTTTTGAGGGCTGCGGCCAACGCATGGGCCGCAGCGCGTTCGTCGTGAAGGGCGGCCACGCGTGCGGACGCCGCGGCGGCCAGGCGCGCGCGCTCTGCCGGCCGGTCGAGCAGCCACGCCACCGCTGCGGCAAAGGCCGCAGCATCGCCGATCGGGGTCAACAGGCCGGTGACGCCATCGGCCACCACCGCGGGCACGCCGCCGGTGCGGCCGGCGACGACTGGCAGGCCTGCCGCCTGGGCTTCAAGAAAGGCCATACCGTAGGCTTCGTTGATCGCGGGCCAAAGGTAAAGGTCGGCTTTGGCATAGAGCGCCGGCAAGTCGGCATGCGGCATGGCTCCGGCGAAATGCACGCGCTCGTTTCCACCCTCGTTCAGCGGCGCCATCAGCGCCTCGACTTCGCCGCGCGCCGGTCCATCGCCGACCAGGACAGCACGCCATTTCCTGTCCTTCAGCAGCGCAAAGGCCTTGGCCAGCACCTTGTAGGACTCGAGCTTGTCGCGCGAGCGCATCATGCCGACGCTGAGCAGGACCGGCGGATCGTTCGGCGCATGCGGCGGCGTTTGAAAGGGCGCCGTATCGATGAAAGGCGGCAGCCGGACCTGACGGGCGCCGGGCCGCAGCCGCGCCCGCACGCCGGCGAGGTCGCGGGGATTGACCGTCAGCACGAGGTCGGCGGCGGCCAGCGCCCGCTCGACGGCGCGATGGCCGAGTCGCGTCGGCCCCTGGGCGCGCCGCGGCGCGTGGCTCGCTTCGACGAGCACATAGGGGATGCCCAGCGCGCGGCTCACGATGGGGCCCAGCCAGTCGGGCTTGCGGTAGTAGCAGTGGTAAGTGAGCCAGAGGTCGAAGCGCTCGGGATGGCCGGCCGGCAAGGCACGCCAGCGCGCGATCAGCCGCGCCGCCTGAAGCCGCGCCCGCCGCTCCAGCGCGAGATGCGCCTCAGGCGACGGCACACCTGGCGCCACGCGGCTCAGCTGCGGCATGACGAGACGATGGCCGAGCCGGCGCAGCAGGCGCGCAAGCCCCCGCGCCATCTCGCGATCGCCCGAGGGTGTGGGACTGTCCGGTGGCTTGAGCGGCGTGTGCAGCAGCACCCGCATGGACCTACTCCGCGGCGCGCGCCGTTGACGAGCGTTGCTGGCCCTGTTTCTGGCCCCGTTGCTGGCCCAATGCTCCCGGTTCTCCAAGCGCGCCGGCGATCCAGTCGATGCCGGCGTCGAAGGAGAAGCGCGTGCGCACGATCTCGCCGGCCCGCGCGGCAAGGCGTGCGCGCAGCTCGGGATCGCCGACGGCACGCGCCAGGGCCCGGGCCAGTTCGTCGGGCGCACCGGGTGCCACCAGCAGCCCGTTGACGCCGTCCTCGATGAACTCGCCGATGGCGGCCGCCTGCGTCGAGACCAGCGGCAGGCCCTGGTGGGCCGCTTCCATCAGCACGTTCGGCAATCCGTCCTGGTCGCCGTCGGCGGCCCGCTTGCTGGCCAACACAAACAGGTCGGCGCGCGCAAGCGCCGCGAACACCGTCTTCTGCGGCTGCGCGCCGTGCCACATGCAGCGCTGGGCGATGCCGAGCAACGCGGCTTGCGTCTTCAACGTTTCGGAGAGCTCGCCCGCACCGACATGCTCGAAGCGCCAGTGCAGCTCCGGCGGCAGCCTGGCCAGCGCCTGCAGGAGATCGCCATAACCCTTCTTCTCGACCTTGCGGCCGATCGACAGGATGACCACGGGATCGGTGGCATCGCTGCCGTCGCGCCGCGGCCGCGCCGGCGGCGGCGGTGGCAGATGGGCGAAGTCGAGGCCGTGATAGGCGAGCCGCAGGCGTTCCGGGTGGGCCGCCAGCTCCTTCAACCGTTGCAGGCCGACGTCGGTGCAGGTCACCAGCCAGGCGGCATCCTCGAGCTTCTCCGAGATCTCCCATGGCGCGCTGGTCCAGATGTCCTTGGCATGCGCCGACACGCTCCACGGCAGGCCGCGCAACGCCGCGGCATAGCGCGTGACCGAAGCCGGCGTATGCAGGAAATGAGCGTAGAGCCGGTCGATCGAGGCCGGCAGCTCGGCCGCGAGCACCAGCGCCTGGCCCCAGCGCCTGATCCGGTTGGCGGTGGGGTCGCGCCGGAGATCGGCCAGGAATTTCCGCCGTGCCCGCGCATAGCCCGGCAGGCGGCGCGCTTGCCGCCAGCCCTCGAACACGCGGCGCGGATCGTCCTTGAGATACTCCGGCAGATAGACGACGCGGCCGGTGACACGATCGTGCACGGGATGGCGTGCCTTGTCCGTGGGCCGGCGCAGCGACCAGATTTCCAGCGCCACGCCGCGGGCTTCCAGGCCGGCGATCTCCTGCGCGATGAAGGTCTCGGAAAGGCGCGGCCAGCCTTTCAGCACGACCGCGACGCGCGCGCCCATTTCGACGGACATGAACAGCCGGTGCTTAGGTCCTGGCGCGCGCGGGCGGAGCGGCGGGCTGCTCGCCGACGTCCGTCGAATCGGCGGCTCCCTCGGCCTCGAGCCGGGCCGGGCCACGGTGCGGGTTCATGAGCTGCTTGGCGACCAGGCGCCAGACATTGCCGAGGCCATCGAGAAGACCTGGCACCACCACGTCGCTCGGCAGGCCCTGCTGCGGCAACTGGCGCAGTGCCGTCGCCATGGCCTGCGGATCGCGGCCCTTTTCACCATCGGCATCGAGCATCTCGACCAGGCCGATGTTGCGCGCGGCACGGGCACGGATGAACTGCTCCAGCCGAGGCTTGGTGCGCGGCACGATGATCGCCCGCTTGTCGAACGACAGGATCTCGCAGAACGTGTTGTAGCCGCCCATGGCAACCACGCCCGCCGCGCGCTGCATCAGCGCGCCGAGGTTGTTGGTGAAGGTGAGGGTGCGGATGTTCCTGAACTTCGCAGCGCGGTCCTTGAAGGACTCGCGCGCGGTGGCTGACATGAACGGGCCGAAGACGATGACCGCACCGTAGGGAATGTTCGGATCATGCTCGTAGGCCGCGAGCACCCAGTCGACCAGATCCTCGCCGTCGCCGCCGCCGCCTGAAGTGACCAGGATGAACGGGCCGTCGATCTCCTCGATCTCGTGCGGGATGTCGGCGTGCAGCGGCAGCTCGCGGTGCAGGTAGCCGGTGTAGACCATCTTGTGCCGCACCGACGGCGGCACGTCGATGCCGGTGAGCGGCTTGTTGATCTGCGGCAGGCCGTAGATCCAGATCTCGTCGTAGAGGTCGCGCAGGGCCGGCACGATCTTCTTACGCTCCCACTCCTGGGCGAGCGCCGTCGGATCGTCCATGACGTCGCGCAGGCCGAGAACCAGCGGCGTGCCGCGCTCCTTGAGCAGATGCAGCGCCGGGCCGACCTCGCCCCGCAGGCCGAGCGGCTCCTTGTCGACAATGAAGAGATCGGGACGGAAGATATCGGCGGTGTCGCGGATGATGCGAGTCCGCATTTCCATCGTGTGCTCGACGCCGACCCGGAGGTTGGCGGAGTCGTATTCGCCGCTCAGTTGCTTGACCACGCCGGGCACGCGCACGAAGTCGATGCCCGAATGGAACTCGTAGGATCCGATCATCGGCGAGCCCGACAGGATCAGGACCGATACCGCTTCGTCGGCCTCGACGAGGGCGTTGGCGATGGTGCGGCAGCGGCTCACATGGCCGAGGCCGAAGGAGTCGTGGCTGTAGATCAGCACACGCTTGGACCGGCTGCTGGCGGGCATGCGAAGCGTCTCCCCCTGGCCGCAGCGCCTCCTGCCACGGCCGGTGAATGTCGGCGGACTATGCCACAGCGGGGCTGCGGCGTGAAATCCGGCCCCTCTGACACGAAAAATCGAATGTAATCAAGGGGCTGATCGAATATACCGGACGGGAAGCCAGAACCGGGCCGCCGCCGCACAGGATTCGATGCAACGCAATCTGTTCACCTATATCTGGCGGCACAGCCGGCCCGAGCAGCTCGTGATCCTGGGCCTCGTGGTGCTGGCGCAGATCTTCTACTTCCTGTCGCTCACCGTGCCGAAGTCGGTAATCAACAACGGTATCCAGGGCAACGCCTTCAAGGACACCAAGACCATCCCGTTCCTGGTCTGGGAGCTCGACCTGTCGGCCATCCTGCCCGGCACGGTGATCCGCTTCTTCGACGGCTTCCAAGTCGACCAGCTCCAGTATCTCGTGGTCATGAGCTTCGTCTTCCTGGGTGCGGTCGTGGTGAACGGCCAGTTCAAGAAGACCATCAACACCCAGAAGGGCCGCATGGGCGAGCGCATGCTGCGCCGCCTGCGCTACGAGCTCTACGACCGCATCCTGCGGTTCCCGGCAGCCCATTTCCGCAAGGTCAAGCAGGCCGAGCTCGCCACCATGGTCAAGGACGAGGTCGAGCCACTGGGCGGCTTCATCGGCGACGCCTTCGTGGCGCC
>CAMARK010000055.1 GCA_945860205.1 Reyranella massiliensis 521
GTGATCTTGGCGAAATTCGACATCAGGGCGACGACGGCCATGATCGGAACGGCTTCGCGCGGGCCGAATGCCAGGACCAGGATCGGCAGCAGGATGATGGTGGCGCCAGTGCCGACGACTCCGCTCACCGTCCCGGCTGCGAAGCCGACGACGAGGACGAGGGCGTAGATCAGGAGCGGATCAGTACCCAATGTTTGGCCGCAGCCACTTTTCCGCCTGCTCGATCGAGACGCCGCGGCGCCTGGCATAGTCCTCCAGTTGATCGCGGCCTATGCGCGCGACGCCGAAGTACTGGGCGTCGGGATGGGCAAAGTAGTAGCCCGACACCGCCGACGTCGGCAGCATGGCGAAGCTCTCGGTCAACGTGATGCCGGCATTCTGGCCGGCGTTGAGCAGACGGAACAGCTCGGGCTTCTGGCTGTGGTCGGGGCAGGCGGGGTAGCCTGGCGCCGGACGAATGCCGCGATACTTTTCGCGGGTCAGCTCCTCGTTCGAGAGCGCCTCGTCGGAGGCATAGCCCCACAGGGTCTTGCGCACGCGCTCGTGCAGGCGCTCGGCGAAGGCCTCGGCCAGGCGGTCAGCCAGCGCCTTCAACAGGATGTCGGAATAGTCGTCGTGATCCGCCTTGAAGCGGGCGAGGTGTTCCTCGATGCCGTGGCCTGCCGTGACGGCAAAGCCGCCGATCCAGTCTGCTTTGGGCGAGATGAAATCGGCCAGGCACATGTTGGCGCGCGGCGCCCGCTTCTCGATCTGCTGGCGCAGGAAGTAGAGGCGCGAGACCTCCTTGGTGCGGGTGTCGTCGCCGTAGAGCACGACGTCGTCGCCGTCGCGGCGGCATGGCCAGAAAGTGACGACGCCTTTTGCCGTCAGCCACTTTTCGCGCACGATGCGATCCAGCATCTTGCGCGCATCGGCATAGAGCTTCTTCGCACTGTCGCCGACCACCGGGTCCTCGAGGATGGCGGGATAGTTGCCGGCCAGCTCCCAGGCACGAAAGAACGGCGTCCAGTCGATGCGCTCGACGAGTTCATGCAATGGATATTCGGCGAACACGCGCGTGTCGGTGATGGCGGGCTTGGGCGGTGTGTAGGCCGACCAGTCGATCTTGAAATCGTTCGCGCGCGCCACTTCGAGGGGCACGACTTTTTCCTTGGCGCCGCCGGCGCGCTCGACGCGGATCGCTTCGTATTCGGCTGCGACATTGGTGGCGAAATCGGCGGCCTGCGATCCCGACTCCGAGACCAGCGCCGAGCAGACGCCAACGGCGCGCGAGGCGTCCAGCACATGGACGGTCGTGCCCTTGTAGCGCGGCGCGATGCGGAGCGCGGTGTGGACCTTCGAGGTCGTGGCACCGCCGATCAGCAGCGGCAGGTTGAAGCCCTGGCGAGTCATCTCCTCGGCCACGGTCACCATCTCGTCGAGCGAGGGCGTGATAAGGCCGGAGAGGCCGATGATATCCGCCTTGTTGTCGTTGGCCGTCTTCAGAATTTCCTGGAAGGGCACCATGACGCCGAGGTCGATGACCTCGAAGTTGTTGCACTGCAGGACCACGCCGACAATGTTCTTGCCGATGTCGTGCACGTCGCCCTTGACGGTGGCCATCACGATCTTGCCCTTGGGCCGCGAACCTGCGGTCTTCTGCGCCTCGATGAAGGGCAACAGGTGTGCGACGGCCTTCTTCATCACGCGCGCGCTCTTCACCACCTGCGGCAGGAACATCTTTCCCGAGCCGAAGAGATCGCCGACCACGTTCATGCCCGCCATCAGCGGGCCCTCGATCACCTCGATTGGCCGGGCGATCGCCTGGCGCGCCTCCTCGGTGTCGGCGACGACGAACTGGTCGAGGCCTTTCACCAGCGCATGCTCCAGCCGCTTCTCGACCGGCCAGCTTCGCCATTCGGCGTCCTGGGTCTCGGCCACCTCGCCGGTTCCCTTGTACTTGGGGGCAAGATCGAGCAGCCGGTCCGTCGAATCAGCACGACGATTCAGGATCACGTCTTCGCAGGCGTCGCGCAGTTCCTGCGGGATCTGGTCGTAGACCTCGAGTTGTCCGGCGTTGACGATGCCCATGTCCATGCCCGCCTGGATGGCGTGGTAGAGGAACACCGAGTGCATAGCCTTGCGTACCGGCTCGTTGCCGCGGAAGGCGAAGGACAGGTTGGAGACGCCGCCCGAGATTTTGACGTACGGGCAGCGCTTCTTGATCTCGCGCGTGGCCTCGATGAAGTCGACGCCGTAGTTGTTGTGCTCCTCGATGCCGGTCGCGACCGCAAAGATGTTGGGGTCGAAGATGATGTCCTCGGCCGGGAAGCCGACCTGATTCACCAGAATGTCGTAGGCACGGGCGCAAATCTCGACCTTGCGCTCCTTGGTATCGGCCTGGCCTTTTTCATCGAACGCCATGACCACGACCGCGGCGCCGTAGCGGCGGACCTTGCGGGCGTGGGCGATGAAGGGCTCGACGCCCTCCTTCATGGAGATCGAGTTCACGATCGGCTTGCCGGCGACGCACTTCAGCCCGGCCTCGATCACGCTCCACTTGGAGCTGTCGATCATGATCGGTACGCGGGCGATGTCGGGCTCGACCGCGATCAGCTTCAGGAACGTGTCCATCGCCAGCTCGGCGTCGAGCAGGCCCTCGTCCATGTTGACGTCGATGATCTGCGCGCCACTGTCGACCTGCTGGCGCGCGACCTCGACGGCGGCCGTGTAGTCGCCTTCCAGGACCAGCTTCTTGAACCTGGCCGAACCGGTGACGTTGGTGCGCTCGCCGATGTTGATGAAGGTCGCGCGTGGACCGGTCGGCTCATCGAGTGCTTGATCGTCGGCCATCAGAAGAAACTCGCTGCTTCCATACCACTGAGACGCAGCGCCGGCGGCAGCGCATGCCACTGCCGGGGTTTTACGCCCTTCACTGCCTCGGAGATCGCTTTGATGTGGGCCGGCGTCGTGCCGCAGCAGCCGCCGACCACATTCAGCCAGCCGTTCTCGGCCCAACCCTTGACCAGCTTGGCGGTCATGGCGGGAGGCTCGTCGTAGGCGCCGAGCTCGTTGGGCAGGCCGGCGTTGGGATAGACGCAGAGCAGACCCTCGACCTGCGGGTTGAGCGCGTTCACGTAGGGGTGGAGCTCGGTGGCGCCGAAGCTGCAGTTCAGTCCCATGGTGAGGGGCTTGGCGTGCCGCACTGAATGCCAGAACGCTTCGACCGTCTGGCCCGAGAGGTTGCGGCCGGCGAGATCGGTGAGGGTCATCGACACCATCACCGGCAGTTCCTCAGCCCGCGCTTCCGCTGCTTCATCGGCTGCGACAAGGGCGGCCTTGGCGTTCAGCGTGTCGAACACCGTCTCGATCAGGATGAAGTCGACGCCGCCGTCGAGCAGCCCGTCGATCTGCTCGCGGTACATGTCCTTGACCTCGTCGAAGGTGACGGCGCGATAGCCGGGATCGTTGACATTGGGCGACACCGACAGGGTCTTGTTGGTGGGGCCGAGCGCGCCGGCTACGAAACGCGGCTTGCCCGGATCGCGCGCCGTGGCGGCATCGGCGCAGGCGCGCGTGAGCTTGGCCGCGGCGATGTTGATCTCGCGCGCCATGCCGGTGATGCCGTAGTCCGAGAGGCTGATGGCGTTGGAGTTGAAGGTGTTGGTCGCCACGATGTCGGCGCCGGCATCGAGATAGGCATTGCAGATCTCACCCACGACGTCGGGCCGCGTCAGGTTGAGCAGGTCGTTGTTGCCCTTCTGGTCGTGGTTGAAGGTGCGTCCGCCGCGGAAGCCTTCCTCGTCAAGCTTATAACTCTGGATCATCGAGCCGTAGGGCCCGTCCTTCACGACGATTCTCTCGGCGCCGATCTCGCGCAGCAGGTCGGCTTTTTCAGCGCGTGTCATCGCGGACGTACTCCCAGCAGATGGCAGGTGGCAAAGGTAAGGTCGGCGCGGTTCAGCGTATAGAAATGGAACTGGTCCACGCCCTCGGCCTGCAGCCGGCGGCAGAGGTCACCGGCCACGGTGGCCGCAATCATGCGCCGCGTCTCGATGTCGTCGTCGAGCCCCTGGAACATCTCGGCGAGCCAGGCCGGCACCTTGGAACCGCACAGGCCTGCCATCCTGGCAATGCCCTGGAAGTTCGAGACCGGCATCACGCCCGGCACGATCGGCACATGGACGCCGGCCGCCGCCGCGTCGTCGCGAAAGCGCAGGAAATCGTCGGCGTCGAAGAAGAACTGGGTGATGCAGCGGTCGGCCCCGGCATCGACCTTGCGCTTCAGGTTCTCGAGGTCGGCCTTGGCGTCGGCCGAATCGGGGTGCTTCTCGGGATAGCCCGCGATGCTGATCTGGAAGTTGCCGATCTTCTTCAGGCCGGCCACCAGTTCGGCGGCGTTGGCATAGCCGCCGGGGTGGGGGCTGTACTTGCCGCCCATGCCGGACGGCGGATCGCCGCGCAGCGCCACGATGTGGCGGATGCCGGCATCCCAATAGGCGCGCGCCACATCGTCGATCTCGCCCTGGGTGGCGGCGACGCAGGTGAGGTGGGCAGCAGCATCGATGCCGGTCTCGGATTTTAGCCGCGCGACGGTCTCGTGCGTGCGCTGGCGCGTCGAGCCGCCGGCGCCATAGGTTACGGAAAAGAACGTCGGCTGAAGCGGCGTGAGACGGGTCACCGTTTCCCACAGAGTGCGCTCGGCCGCTTCGGTCTTGGGCGGCGAGAACTCGAACGAGACCTTCAGCCGCTGCGGTGCGCGCGCGGGAAAGTTGGAAGTGCCGGCGCCTGTGCTGAGGGGCCCGGTATCGGGACTCATCGGGGAACTCCGTGCGAATGGTCGGCGGCAAGGGCAGGGCGTTGCACGAGCTCGCGCTCGGCGCGCCAGATGCCGGTCATCAACCGGCGGCCGGGAAAGTGGATGGGCTCCAGCACATTGAGCCCGGCGCTCCTGAGCCAGCCCTGGACCTGGTTGTCGGCGAAGCCGAGATGGACGTGGGCATGCTCGCGCTTCAGCTCGACCATGTCGTGCGGCGAGAAATCGACGACCAGCACGGTGCCGCCCGGGCGCACGACGCGAGCCGCCTCGGCGAGCGCCGCGGCGGGATCGTCGGCGTAATGCAGGACGTGGTGGATGGTGACGACATCGAAGCCGTCGGCCTCGAACGGCAGCGCATACATGTCGCCCTGGCGGATCTCGACATTGTCGAGGCCGGCGCGGGCAAGGTTGGCGCGGGCCAGCGCCAGCATCTCGCGCGACTGGTCGACGCCCACGGCCTGCACGACCTTGGGGGCCAGCACTTCGAGCAGGCGGCCGGTGCCGGTGCCGATGTCGAGCAGCCGGCGCGCGCCCAGCGGCAGGTGATGGGCAAGCGCGCGCTCGATCTCGCGATCGGCGACGTGCAGGGCCCGCAGTTCGTCCCAACGCTGGGCGTTGTCGCGGAAGAAGCGCGCCGCGGCGTTCTGGCGGCGCTGCTGCAGGGCGTCGAGCCGGGCCCGGTCGGTGGCGATACGGGGATGCTTGGGATCGAGCCGGCGCACGAACTCGCGCACCAGGGCGGCGTCCTCGCCGGCGGTGACCAGGCGGAAGCGGGTGAATTGACCCTCGCGGAAGCGCTCGAGGAGGCCGGCCTCGACCACCAGCTTGAGATGGCGCGACACCCTGGGCTGGCTCTGGCCCAGCACATGGACGTAGTCGCTGACCGTCAGATCTTCGCGCGCCGCCAGCGCCAGGATGCGAAGCCTTGTGTCTTCGGCCGCTGCCCTCAGGAGGGTGAGAAGGTGATCCATGAATTCGTTCATATAAGCATATCTTTATGTTTGCAATAGCAAAGTGATGGCGGCTTGTGTGGCTCGGGAATCACAGATGGCGCGTCCTTTGGCTATTCACTTCAAACCGTCGCGCACGTGTGCAACACTGCGGCAGAATAGCGGCGGCCTAACGCCGCTTCATGTTTTTGGGTCCAGCGTGGCCGGACCGGCGGGATGGACCAGGGTAGTGTTGATGGCCGAGAGTCTGTCTGGAACGATGAAGCGGAAGGCGCGCCGTTCGCTCGTCGCAATGGCTGTTGCCGCCACTTTGATGGGCGGATGTGCGACCGGTGACACTGGCGCCACCGAAGTCTGGGACCCGATCGAGACGCCCAACCGCTTCCTGTTCTCGCTCAACCGCGTCGTCGACATCATCGCGCTGCGCCCGGTCGCCGTCATCTATCGCGACTGGGTGCCGGAGCCCGCTCAGAAGAGCGTGCGCAACCTGCTCGACAATCTCGGTGAGCCGGTGACGGCGATCAATGAGGTGTTCCAGGGCGATCCGAACCGCGCCGCCACGACCATGGCGCGCTTTCTCGTGAATTCGACCATCGGCGTCGCCGGACTGTTCGACGTGGCCACCATGCTTGGCCTCGAACGGACCAAGGAAGACGCCGGCAAGACCATCGGCCTCTACGCCGGCGTCGAGCCGGAAAACGGCGGCTTCTATCTCATGCTGCCGCTGCTCGGGCCTTCCAATGCCCGCGACGGCACCGGCCTGATGATCGACTACCTGGCCGATCCATTCCGCATCCTGACCTTCAATCTGGCCGTCGACTGGACCGCCTATCAGGCAGCGCGCTACGGCATGAACGTGGTCGACTACCGCTCGCGCACCATTTTCGCCCTCGACGACCTGGAAAAGAACAGCGTCGATTACTACGCCGCGCTGCGCAGCGCCTATACGCAGAATCGCGCCGATATGATCCGCCAGCGGCGCGAAAAGACCGATACCAAGGGCGAATTGGAACGTCGCGACAACCTCGCTCTGGTACGCTAAGACTCCACCGTCCGAAGTCCTTTTTCAGGGAGCGAACCAGTGTCGCTGCTCGCCTTTCGTCGTGTCGCGATGCGCCTTGCCGGCGCCGCCCTCCTTTTCGTCCTTCCCGCCCTCGGCCAGTCGGCCTCGGCCGCCGATCCTGCGCAGCTCGTGCAGAGCACGGCGCAGCAGGTGATCGACATCGTCAAGAACAAGACCGGCGCGGACCGCCAGACCGCGATCCTGACGGTGCTGCAGGCCAGTTTCGACATGCCTGCAATGGGCCGCTCGGCGCTGGGCACGAACTGGAACAAGGCGACCGAGGAGGAGCGCACGCGCTTCCTCAAGGCCGTCGCCTCGGCTGAGGCCCGAGCCTACAGCGAGCGCTTCGGCCAGTACGCCGGCCAGACGCTGACGGTGAGCAAGGTGACGCCGCGCGCCAACGGCGTGTCGATCGTCGAGAGCAAGCTGAACCAGGCCACCGGCCAGCCGATCAAGATCGACTGGGAGGTTCGCGGCGACCGCATTACCGACGTCAAGGTCGAGGGCGTCAGCATGGTCATGACTAGACGTTCGGATTTCAATTCCTACATCCAGAACCATGGCGGGAAAGTCGACGCCCTGGTCCAGGAACTGGAAATCCGGGCCAACCGCTAGACTCCCGCCGCCCCCAAAACGGGGCGAATTGCGCCTGTAACGCAACCGACGTAAGCTTCCTGCGGGAGGCGTGTCAGTCGCTCCGCAGGCCGTAAGGGACGGCAGCGGACCGGAGGAGAGCGCCATGGATAGCGTACTGCTGAAGAATTCGGCCGAGCCCAGATCTGCGGATTTGAGGGCTGTCGACCCTGTCTGGGCCAGGATCCGCGAGGCCGCCCAGGCTGCTGCCGCGGCCGAGCCGGTGCTGGCAGGGACGCTGCATGCCACCATCCTCAGCCAACCCAAATTCGAGAGCGCACTCAGCTACCACCTGGCAAGGCTTGCCGGGACGACCGAGGTGCCCGCCGCCCTGATCCGCCAGACCTTCGACGAGGCCTTCGCCGCCGATCCCGCCATCACCATTGCCGCCCGTGCCGATATCATGGCGGTGGCCGACCGCGATCCGGCCTGCACCAGCCTTCTCGATCCGCTGCTCTGGTTCAAGGGCTATCACGCGCTGCAGACCTATCGCGCCGCCCATTGGCTGTGGCTGCAGGGCCGCCAGTCGCTCGCCCATTTCCTGCAGAGCCGCGCCAGCGCACTGTTCGGCCTCGACATCCATCCCGGCGCCGTGATCGGCAAGGGCATCTTCATCGACCACGGCACCGGCGTGGTGATCGGCGAGACCGCGGTTGTCGAAGACGGCGTCTCCATGCTGCACGGCGTGACCTTGGGCGGCACCGGCAAGGAGCGTGGCGACCGGCACCCGAAGGTGCGGCGCGGCGTGCTCCTGGGCGCCGGCGCAAAGGTGTTGGGCAACATCGAGATCGGCGCCTGCGCCAAGATCGCGGCCGGCAGTGTCGTACTGGAGCCGGTCCCGGCCGGCTGCACCGCGGCCGGCGTGCCGGCGCGCATCATCGGCTGCGTCGACGTGCCGGAACCGGCACTGGAGATGGATCAGAGGATCTAGATGGCCGTGGAGCACAAGTTCCGCGGCATCGCGCTTCACACCTGGACGGTCGATACGACGCCGCTTGAACAGGCGCTGGCGGCGGCCAAGGCCGGCGGCTTCGACGCCGTCGAGCTGCGCCGCGTCGACTTCGTGCGCCATCCTAACGCGCTCGATCTCGTGACGAAGAGCGGCCTGCCGGTCGCCTGCGTCGGCGTCGAGCCCGGCTGGATCTTCTCCTCGAAGGGCGACGAGCAGGAGCGGCTGTTCGGGGTGTTCCGCGAGAGCTGCCAGGCCGCCGTGGCGCTCGATTGCCCGACACTGATGAGTGCGATCGGGCCTGGCACCGCGAGCCTCGACGAGGTGGTTGCCAATATTCGCCGCGCCGGTGCCATCGCCGCCGAATTCAAGCTGCGGCTCGCGGTCGAGTATCAGTTCCAGCATCCGGTCGTGAAGAGCCTCGATATCCTGCGCGATCTCGTCGCCAGGGCCGAAGAGAAGAGCGTCGGCCTGCTGCTTGACGCTTATCACCTGCAGCGCGGCGGCCGGCCCGGCGCCGGCTTCTCCGACGTGCCCGAGGCCGAAATATTCTACGTGCAATACAGCGACGTGCCGGACGCGCGACCCAACGGCCCGCCGCCGACCGACCGCCTGCCGCCGGGCAGGGGCGTCGTGCGCTGGACCGACCTGTTCCAACTCCTCGCCGCCAAGAACTACGACGGCTACGTCAGCTACGAAGCGCCCAATCCCGCCCATTGGGAACGAAGCGCTGCCGACGTCGCGGCCGAGGGTGCCGAAGCCACCCGCCGCGCCCTTGTGGACGCCTTTGGTCGCTAACTGCCGCGGATGCGCCGTCTACGCACATCCGTCTTGATCGTCGGCGGCGGGCCGGTCGGCTCGACCCTGGCGCTCGATCTGGCCGGACGTGGCATCGACGTGATCGTGGCTGAGCAGAACCCGCCGGGCCACATGCCCGGGGTGAAGTGCAATCACGTTGCGGCGCGAACGATGGAGATCTTCCGCCGCCTCGGCATCGTGGTCCGCGTGCGCGACACCGGCTTGCCGGCCGACCATGCCAATGACGTCGCCTTCCGCACCACGGCAGTGGGCATCGAATTCGCGCGCATCCATATTCCCTGCCGGCGCGACCGTTACACCGACAAAAGCGGCCCCGACGGCGGATGGCCGACGCCGGAGCCGCCGCACCGCATCAACCAGATCTATCTCGATCCCCTGCTGGCCGACGCGGCGGCGGCGCATCCCAAGGTGCGGTTCCTGAACCGCACGCGCGTGCGCGGCTTCACGCAGAACGAGGCCGGCGTCACCGCCGAGGCCGAGGATCTCGAGGGCGGCGGCAAGCTCCTGATCGACTGCGCCTATCTTGTGGGCTGCGACGGTCCCGCGTCGGAAGTCCGGCACCAGATCGGCGCGCGGCTGGCCGGCGACGCCATGATCGGCCGTACCCAGTCGAGTTACATCCGCGCCCCGGGCCTGGCCGGGCGGATGCAGGCCGCGCCCGCCTGGTCGACGCAGGTCATGAACCCGCGGCGCAGCGCCAACATGTTCGCCGTCGACGGCCGTGAGACCTGGTTGGTCCACAATTATCTGCGGCCCGACGAGGCCGATTTCGATGCGATCGATGCCGATGGCTGCCTGCGCGACATCCTGGGTGTCGACGGATCCGTCGACGTCGAGGTCATCGGCCGCGAGAACTGGATCGGCCGCCGCCTGTTGGCCGACCGCTTCCGCGACCGCCGCGTCTTCATCTGCGGTGATGCTGCCCACATCTGGGCGCCCTTCGCCGGCTATGGCATGAACGCCGGCATCGCCGACGCGACCAATCTCGCCTGGATGCTGGCGGGGGTGCTCGACGGCTGGGCCGATCCGGCGATCCTGGCGGCGCACGAGGCCGAGCGCTGGCCGATCACCGAGCAGGTTTCCAAATATGCCATGGGCACCGCGCTCTCACTCGCCCGTGCCCGCGCCGAGGTGCCCGCCGACATCGAGGCGATGGGCCCCGACGGCGACGCTCGGCGGGCCGACCTCGGCCGGCGGCTGCTGGACATGCACACGCCGCAGTTCTGCTGCGGCGGCCTGAATTTCGGTTCGTTCTACGATCGCTCTCCGATCGTGGCCTACGACGGCGAGGCGGCGCCCGCCTACACGATGGACAGTTTTACACCCTCCACCGTGCCCGGCTGCCGCACGCCGCATGTCTGGCTTGAAGAGGGACGGTCGCTTTACGACGCCATGGGCTCCGGCTTCACCTTGCTGCGCTTCGACCGTGCGGTCGAGGCGACGGGGCTCGTCGAAGCGGCGGCCCGGCGCGGTGTGCCGCTGTCGGTGCTCGATCTCGCGCCGCAGGCGCCTTATCGCGAGAGGCTGGTGCTGTCCCGCCCGGACCAGCATGTCGCCTGGCGGGGCGATGTATTGCCCGGCGATCCCTTGCCGCTGATCGACCGGATTCGCGGGGCGCTGTAGACGAACAGCTTCAGGCAGTCGATCATCGCACCCAAGACAGGCGGAGGAACGCGATGAGCGACGTGCGTATTCTGGCGAGCGGCTTCGGCTTTCCCGAAGGTCCGGTGGTCCTGCCCGACGGGTCGGTGATCCTGACGGAGATCCGCAACAACCGCTGCTCGCGCGTCACGCCTGACGGCAAGGTGTCGTTGTTCTCGGCGACCGGCGGTGGCCCCAACGGGCTCGCGGTCGGCCCCGACGGCGCGCTCTATCTCTGCAACAATGGCGGCAGCCGCTACGTCGAGGGCAACTCGATGGGCGTGGCGCCGCATCCCGACTACAAGCACGGCTTCGTCCAGCGCCTCGACCGCGCCACCGGCAAGATGAACGAGCTCTACATCGAATGCGACAGCCACAAGTTGTCGGCACCCAACGACCTGGTGTTCGACAAGGCGGGCGGTTTCTACTTCACCGATCTCGGCAAGCGCTACGCCCGCCAGCGCGATCATGGCGGCATCTACTACGCCAAGCCGGACGGCTCCTCGGTCAAGTGCCTCGTCCATCCGTTTCTCAGCCCCAACGGCTGCGGCCTGTCTCCCGACGGCAAGATCCTCTACGTCGCCGACACCGAAAGCGCGCGGCTGTGGGCGTTCGACATCGAAGGTCCGGGCGAGGTCGCCAAGCCGACCGGCAATGCCCATCACAGCGGCCGCGTCGTCGGTGCCGTCGGCAGCAACGCGCGCTTCGACAGTCTGGCGGTGCTGGAGAACGGCAACATCACGGTGGCTACGCTCAACACCGGCATGATCACCGAATTCTCGCCGGCCGGCGCCGTCGTGCGCGAAGTGAAGATGCCGGACATCTATCCGACCAACATCTGCTTCGGCGGCCCCGACATGCGCACCGCCTACATCACTCTGTCGGACAAGGGCCAGCTCGCAACCATGACCTGGCCGACTCCGGGGCTGAAACTCAACTACACTTGAGAGGAGACTCCGCCATGGCGGGCAACGAACGGGGAGTCATCGATCTCGACAGGAAGCGCATGCGGGCGATGGCGGCCAAGGATGTCGAGACTCTGGAGAATCTGCTGGCCGACGATCTGGTCTACACGCACTCCTCGGCGCGCCTCGACACCAAGAGGAGCCTGATCCAGGCCATGGTGTCGGGCACGACGGTCTACACCAGCGTCGAGCCGTCCCACGTCAAGGCGCAGGACCTCGGCGATACGGTGGTGCTGACCGGGGTTGCACAGATCAAGGTCGTGTCCAATGGCACGCCCAACGCCTTCGGTGTCCGCTTCACCGACGTCTACACCAGGCGCGATGGCCGCTGGCAAATGGTAACGTGGCAGTCGACGCGTCTGCCGGCATAGGAGACAGAGCAATGACCGAGACCCAGATCGCCCCCAATCTTCCGCAATGGATGAAGGACCATGTCGACCGCTACCTCTCGAGCGGCGGCACCGATGGGCACATGTACAAGATCACCCTGCCCAACCTGCCGGAACTCAACGTTCCGTCGCTGCTGCTGGTCACCAAGGGCCGCAAGTCGGGACAGAAGTTCCTGTTCCCATTGTTCTACGGTCGGGCCGGCAAGGGCTACTTCGTGATCGCTTCCAAGGGCGGCGCGCCGGAGCATCCCGGCTGGTACCGCAACCTGCTGGCCAATCCCGAGGTCGAGATCCAGGTCGGCACGGAGAAGATGAAGGCGCGGGCACGCGTCGCGTCAGGTGAAGAACGGGCGAAGCTGTGGAAGGAGGGCGTGGTTTTCTGGCCGCCCTATGCCGACTATCAGGTCAAGGCGGGCTCGCGCGAAATCCCCGTCGTCGTGCTCGATCCGCTGGCCTAGGCCGTGGGTGGACTGTCGGAGTCCGCCCTACCCCAATAGCGACCAAATTCCGCGGCGCGGCGCAGCGAGGCGCCGCGATGTGCCAAGAAGAGGCATTGGCCCCTTCCGCCTTCTCGCAAGACTGGTGTAGCCTGCTCCCGCCGAGCGTCCAGTTGAGTTGCGTAGTCGCGTCGTAACGCAAACTGTGGAGGCAGCATCATGAAATTTCCCCGCCGCTCATTCGTGCATCTGGCCGCGAGTGCCGCCGCCTTGCCGGCCGTGTCCGGCGTTGCCCGGGCACAAGCCTATCCGTCGCGGCCGGCACGGATCGTCGTCGGCTTTCCCGCCGGCGGGGCGACCGACATCATGGCGCGCCTGATGAGTGACTGGCTGACGGAGCGCCTCGGTCAGCAATTCCTCGTCGAGAACAAGCCCGGCGCCAGCGGCAGCATCGGGACCGACACGGTCGCCAAGTCACCCGCCGATGGCTACACGCTGCTGCAGGCCGTGACCCCGAATGCGATCAATCCCTCGCTCTACAGCAATCTCGGTTTCGACTTCATCCGGGACTTCGCGCCGGTCATCTACCAAGCGCGGCTGGCCTACGTCGTCGTGGTGAATCCGTCGGTCCCCGCCAACACGCTGCCCGAGCTCATCGCCTACGCCAAGGCCAACCCGGGCAAGATCAACTACGGATCGGCGGGCCAAGGCACGCCGCAGAACATCACCTGCGAACTCTTCAAGATGATGACCGGGGTGAACCTGGTCCACGTGCCGTACAAGGGCGGGGCGCCTGCAGTCGCCGATCTGCTCGCCGGCCATGTGCAGGTGATTTTCGCGCCCATCTCGGAATCGATCCCGCAGATCAAGTCCGGCAAGCTGCGCGCCTTGGCGGTAACGCCCGTGAAACGTCTGGACGTGCTGCCGGACGTTCCAACGATTGCCGAGTTCGTGCCGGGCTATGAGGCCAGCGGTTTTGCCGGCATGAGCGTGCCCAAGGGCACCCCGGCCGCAATCATCGATGTGCTGAACAAGCAGCTCAATGCCGCCCTCGCCGATCCCAAGATCAAAGGCCGGATCGAGGAGCTGGGCGGCACGGTGATGGGGGGCACGCCGGAAGAATTCGGGAAGCTCGTCGCGGAAGCCACCGAAAAGTGGGCGAAGGTCATCAAGGCCGCAGGCATCAAGCCCGAATAGCGCGCACGGCCCCGCGCCTTAGTTGGCGGTCATGCCGCCATCGATCACGAGCTCGCTGCCGGTGACCCAAGCTGCGTCGTCGGAGGCGAGGTAGAGGCAGCCCGCGGCAATATCGTCCGGGGTTCCGAAGCGGCCGAGCGGCGTTGCCTCCAGACGCTGGCGCGCGACGTCGGGATTGGAATGGCCGGGCCCGGTCATCGGCGTGTCGACGAAACCCGGATGCACCGAGTTCACGCGGATCTTGTCCGGCGCGTATTGGATCGCCGCGGCCTTGGAGAAGATCCGCACCGCGCCCTTGGAGGCGTGATAGGCGGCATTGGCGTGCGAGCCGACGATGCCGCAGATCGACGAGATGTTGATGATCGACCCGCCGCCAGCGCGCAGCATCGCCGGTACCGCGGCCTTGGTGCCGAGGAAGACGCCCGTGGCGTTGATCTCCATGACCCAGTTCCACTGCTCCAGCGTCTGGTCGGCGAGGCGCGGTCCGGCGGTCAGGCTGGTCTGGATGTTGAGCTTGGGGTCGCGGCCCGAGATGCCGGCGATGTTGCACAGGATGTCGAGGCGGCCGTAGGTCTTCTCGGCATCGGCCACGATTTCGGCCCATCGCGCCTCGGCGCGCACGTCCTGGGGCGCGAACATCGCGGTTCCGCCTCCCTCGACGATCTCCTTTTCCATCGCCTTGCCGAGGATAGTGTTGCTGTCGGTGAGCACGACCGCGGCGCCATGCAGGGCGAATGCCCTGGCCGTTGCGGCGCCGATACCCGACGCGCCGCCCGTCACGATGGCGACTTTTCCGATCAGTCTCTTTCCGGGTTGCATGCTGGCTCTCCTCACTTCTCCGACATTCATTGCGGCCGCGATCGTGGCATGACCGGCAGCGAAACGACAGGCGGCGGCCTGATTGACTCCCCCGACCGGGGCCGCACAATCGAGTCAACCAAGAAAGAGATAGGGCGAGGAAACCATGCGCTTCACGAACAAGGTGGCGGTGATCACCGCGGCCGCCAACGGCATCGGCCGCGCGACAGCCCAGATCATGGTGCGCGAAGGCGCGACCGTGATCGTCGTCGACAATCACCAGGCCCGCCTCGATGAGGCAGTGCCGGCGCTCAGCAAGATTGCGGGCAAGGGGCCGGGACGCGTGGAGGGCAAGCTGGTCGACGCGCTGGATGCCGCCGCGGTCGACAGGCTGGTGGGCGACGTGGCGCGCGATCAGGGCCGCATCGACATCCTGGTCAACGCGGTGGGCGGCAGCACGGTGATCGCCAACCCGCAGGCGACGACCGAGCAGCTGGCCTTCGCCGACTGGCAGAAGCTGATCGCCTTCAATCTCGACGGCACCTTCTTGTTCACCCACGCGGTGATCCCGGTGATGAAGCGGCACCGCAGCGGCAAGATCGTCAACCTGGCCTCGATCGCCGGGCGCGGCCTCAGCGTGAACAGTTCGAGCGCCTATGCCGCGGCCAAGGGCGGCATCATCGCCTTCACCCGCAAGCTTGCCTATGAACTCGGCCCCGACGGCATCAACGTCAATGCCATCGCGCCCAGCGTGACGCTCACCGAACGCATCCGGCCGCACTGGGAGAAGCGCTCCCAGGCCTCGCAGGCCGAGGAGATCGAACGCACGCCGCTCCGCCGCGTCGCCGAAGCCGTCGACCAGGCTAACGTGATCTGTTTCCTGGCCTCGTCCGAATCAGATTTCGTCACCGGCCTCACCATCGATGTGACTGGCGGCATTTAAGTCTGGGAGAAGAACATGGCGGGCAAGGTCGGATTCATCGGGCTCGGCGCCATGGGCGGGCCGATGGCGCTCAATCTCGTGAAGGCCGGCTTCAAGCTGGTGGTGCACGACATCGACCAGACCAAGACGGCGCCGCTCCGCGCCAAGGGCGCCGAACTTGCCGGCACGGCCGAGGCCGTCGCTGCCGAAGTCGAGCGGACCATCGTCATCGTCGAGACGACCGACCAGGCCCAGGCGGTGATCGCGGGCGAGCGCGGCATCATCAAGAGCGCCAAGCCGGGCCACATCGTTCTCTGCATGGCCACCATCGATCCCTTCGCCGCGCGGACCTTGGCCGATCAACTGGCGGCACAGGGCATCGCCATGCTCGATGCGCCGGTGAGCGGCGGCACGGGCCGCGCGCAATCGGGCGACCTGTCGGTGATCGTGGGTGGTGCCGCAGACGTATTCGCCAAGTGCGAGGACCTGTTCAAGGTCATGGGCAGCCGCTCGTTCCATGTCGGGCCGCTGGGCAGCGGTCTCGCCATGAAGCTGGTCAACAACATGCTGGTCCAGGTCAACACCGTGGCGGTGGCCGAGGCCATGGTGCTGGGCGTCAAGGCCGGGCTCGATCCGCAGATGATCTACGACGTGGTGCGCGTCTCGACCGGCGCAAGCGCTGCGTGGGAGCTGCGCGTGCCGCGGATCCTCGCCGGCGACTTCGAGCCGGGCGGCACGATCGACATCTCCTACAAGGACCAGGAATTGGAGACCGCCTTCGCTAAGCGCCTGGGCGTGCCGCTCCTGCTCGCGAACGTGACGCAGCAGGTCTATCAGATGGCGCGCGCCAAAGGGCTGAACAAGCAGGACGGCTCGGCGATCGTGAAGGTGTTCGAACAGATGGCCAATGTGACAGTGGGCGTGACGGTGAAAAAGGGGACTGAGCGATGACCACATTCGTGCTGATCCACGGCGCCTATCAGGGTGGCTGGATCTGGAATCCCGTGGCCGAGCAGCTGCGCGCCAAGGGCCACCTCGTGCTGGCGCCGACGCTGGACGGCTGCGCCGAACGCAAGGGCCAGCTCCGCGCCGGCATCAACACCGAGACGCACGCCGACGAAGTTGCCGAGCTGCTGTTCTACAACGATCTGAAGGACGTGGTGCTGGCCGGCACCAGCACCGGCGGCATGGTGATGGCGCGTGTGGCCGAACTGGCGCGCGAGCGGGTGGCGCGGGTGGTGTTTGCCGATGCGCTGGCGTTGCTCGACGGCGAGGCCTTGCCGGACATCGTGAAGCGCCCGACCGCCGTGAACACCGAACTCGGCACCGGCCCGTCGCGGCAGGATTTCGAGACGCGCCTGTTCGCCGATCTCGATCCCAGGACGCGGGCCTGGGCACTGGACCGCTGCACGCCGCATCCGATCGCCGCCATGCAGGCGCCGGTCAAGCTGGAGAAGTTCTGGAACCAGGCGTGGAACGCCTCGGTGATCTGGTGCCGCAAGAGTTCCAATCCGCCTGTCGCCCACCAGCGTCGCACGGCGGACAAGTTGAAGGGCCGCTGGCATGAGCTGGACACCGGCCATTATCCGATGCTGACCGAGCCGGAGGCTCTGGCGCGCCTGATCGCGGAGGGATGACGGACATGTCGGATTCGAAGAGCGCCTCGTCACTCGGCTCGATGTTGGCCAGCCGCAAGCCTGGCGAACCGACGCGATTCGGCCGCATCTTCAAGCCCGACGACGCGTGGCTCGCCACGGCGCCGAAGGAGGAGGTCCTCGAGCCCGACCTGCCGATCGTCGACACGCACCATCACCTCTGGGATTTTCCCGGCTATCGCTACCTGCTGGACGAGCTGCTGGCCGACCTCGGCACCGGCCACAACGTCGTGGCGACGGTGTTCGAGGAATGCAGATCGATGTATCGCGCCCATGGGCCCGAGGAGATGAAGCCGGTGGGCGAGGTCGAGTTCGTGGCCGGCGTCGCCGCCATGAGCGCAAGCGGCCGCTACGGTGCGACGAAGGTCGGCGCCGGCATCGTGGGCTTTGCCGACCTGACCCTCGGCGACCGCGTCGCTTCAGTTCTGGAGGCCGAGATCGCCGCCGGTGGTGGACGCTTCCGCGGCGTGCGCCATTCGGCGGCCTGGGATGCCGATCCGATTATCGGCAACAGTCACCACTTCGACGGGCCGGGCCTCTACCGCGACTCGAACTTTCGCGCCGGCATGGCAAGGCTGACGGCCCTCGGCCTGCCGCTCGATGCCTGGGTCTTCCATCCGCAGCTCGCCGAGGTGGTCGATCTCGCGCGCGCATTCCCGCGGGCCAACATCGTCATGTGTCATATGGGCGGGCCGCTGGGCTACGGCCCCTATGCCGGCAGGAAGGACGAGGTGTTCGCGATCTGGAAGGCGAGCATGAAGGAGCTGGCCGCCTGTCCCAACGTGTCGGTGAAGCTGGGCGGCGTGATGATGCGGTTGGCTGCCTACGACTACATGCAGCTTCCGGCGCCACCCTCGTCGGAGGCGCTCGCGGGATACTGGGGGCCTTATGTAAAAACCTGCATCGAGCTGTTCGGCGCCGATCGCTGCATGGTCGAGAGCAACTACCCCGTCGACAAGATGGGCATCGGACCGGCCGCCCTCTGGAACGCTTTTAAGCGCATGACGGCAGGCGCGTCGGCCGACGAGAAGAAGGCGATCTTCAGCGGCACGGCGAACCGCGTCTATCGCCTTGGCCTCACGGGAAGCTAGGCGGCCTTCTTCACCAGCTGTTCGATCTCGAGCAGGCGCGGGTCGACCTTTTCGGGCCGCTGGCTACCCAGCATGACGACCAGACGGTCGACGCCCAGGTCGGCATAGGCCTTCAGCGAATCGGCCGAAGCACCCATCGGCGGCGTGACGATGATCTCGAACTTCTTGTCGCGCTTGCGTCCGGCCTTGGCGAAGGCCTCATCGAGCTTAGCCAGCATGCCCTTGGTGCGCTCGGGATCGAGGTTGAAACCGTACCAGCCGGCGCCGAAGCGCACGGCGCGACGGAACGCGGCATCGGCATAGCCGCCGACGATGATCGGCACATGCGGCTTCTGGATCGGCTTGGGATCGAGACGCATGGTCTCGAACTTCACCCACTTGCCGGCGAAGTCGACCACCGGCTCGGTCCACAGCCGGCGCATCACTTCGAGGAATTCGTCGCAGCGTGCGCCGCGGTCTTCCCAACGGTAGCCGCAGGCCTCGACCTCTTCCTTGTTCCAGCCGACTCCGATGCCGAAATCGATACGACCGTCGGTCAGCCAGTCGAGCGTGCACATCTCCTTGGCGGTGTAGATCGGGTTGCGCTGCGGTACCAAGGCGACTCCGGTACCGAGCCGCATTTTGGTGGTGGCGGCCGCCAGGAAACCGAAGGTGGCGGTGACGTCCAGCATGCCGCCGCCGTCGGGCACGGGAATGCGGCCGTCCTTCGAGCCGGGATAGCCGTAGGTGTTCTTGTCGAATAGTGCGACGTGCTCGCCCATCCAGATCGACTCTATGCCCATGCCCTCGGCGCGGCGGCCGAAGTCGCGGATCATCTGCGGCGTCGCCTGGGGCGACATGAAGGTGGCGAAGACTCCGATCTTCATGGGGAACTCCTGTCTGGAAGGGATGCCACCAGTATGCGTGCAATCGGCGGCGTCAGGCCACCCCCCCCCCGCCCCGTGACTCAGGCTTGCTGTCGGCCCTATAGTATCGGGCAGTCTCAGGCAGTCACATGACCACCGACGACTTTTCCTTCTTGAGCCGTGACGGCGGAGACCCGGGTCTCCTCGCCGAGGCTGTGAGGAACAGCCACGCGCTCCTGAAGCTCGCCGAGAAGTCGGCCGGCATCGGCATCTGGGACACCGATCTCGCGACCGATCTCGTGCAGGCGACGCCCACTTTCTTCCGCATCATGGGCTTGCCGCCCTCGGCGGCGCCGGTGCCCAACGACACGGTGCGCGCCGTGCGCCATCCCGAGGACGCGCCCCGCGTGGTCAAAGGCTTCCGCAGGGCACTGGCTCGCGGCCTCGACCACTACGAGGTCGAATACCGCATCGTCCGGCCGTCGGATGGTGCGCTGCGCTGGATCTTCGGCCGAGGCCGTGTCGTGCGCGACGGCGCCGGCACGCCGGTGCGCTACAGCGGCGTCGACATCGACATCACCGACCGCAAGCGCGCCGAGCAGCAGTTGCGCGAAAGTGAGGAGCGCTTCTCCAAGGCCTTCAATGCCGCCGCTCATCCCATGAGCATCACCACGCTGCAGGAGGGGCGCTACGTCGACATCAATGCCGCCGGCCTCGCCGCCAGCGGCCTCGCGCGGGACGAGGTGATCGGCCGCACCGTGCGCGACCTCGGCTTCTACAGCGACGCGGAGACCTACAGGAAAATCCGCGCGCTGCTGGCCACCGAGGGCCGCTTTACCGAGCTCGAGACGACCCTGCAGAGCCGGGGCGGCCCGCGCATCTATCTGCTGTCGGGCGCGCTGGTCGATCTGCACGGCGAGTCCTGCCTGCTCACCTCGGCCGTCGACATCACCGAGCGCAAGCAGGCCGAAGAGCACGTGCAGCTGCTGATGCACGAGCTCAACCACCGCGCCAACAACCTGTTGGCGATCGTGCAGGCGCTGACCCGCCAGACCGCCAACACCGCCGATCCGAAGGTCTTTGCCGAACGGCTGTCGCAGCGGTTGATCGCCCTGGCTGCTTCCAACAGCCTCCTGGTCTCGGGCAAGTGGCAGGGTGTCGGCATGGCCGAACTCATCGCCTCGCAGCTCTCGCCTTTCGCCGACCTCGGCGAGCGGATCGCACTCGATGGACCCGAGGTGCGGCTCACCCCCGCCGCGGCTCAGGCGATCGGCATGGCGCTGCACGAGCTTGCCACCAACGCCGCCAAATACGGCGCCCTGTCGCAGGGCGGCGGGCGCATCGCGATCCGCTGGTCGTCCGACGTCGTGGAGGGCACGCCGACCTTCGCCATGACCTGGTCGGAACATGACGGCCCACCCGTCGCGGCCCCGCGCCGTGTTGGCTTCGGCCGGACCGTCGTCGAGCGCCTGATCACCGGCACGCTGGATGGCACCGCCGCGCTCGACTTCGACTCCGCGGGCGTCGCGTGGACGTTTACCTGCCCGTCCGGAAAAGCCCTCGAGGGCGACGGCAAGGCATAGCGCCGGTCAGCCCTTTCGGTGACGCCGGCAGTGATACCAGAGGCCCGCGGCGAGCAGCATCGCGGCGACGGCCGCCGCCGCCACGACAAACATGAAAATGAGATCGTTGAATTCATAGGCCACCGCGCTGATCCCCCGGCCGGTTCGCGTGAGAACGCACCTTTCCGCAACAGGCCGGCCGCGTCGTGTGACCAACGCATGACCGCGAGAAAATTAGGCTACCGGCGGTGGGAATCGTGGTTGGCGGTGGGCCAGACGCGCTGGATCATGGCGAACAGGAAGGCGGTGGTGAGGCCGAACAGCAGCATGCCGTTCAGCGCCTCGAGGGCGCCCATCATCTGCCACCTGGCTTCGAGGCGGACCTCGTCATGGCCGTAGGTGGTGAGCGCCCCCAGCGAATAGAGCATGGCCGATTTGTTGTCGGCGATGGCGCCGGTGATGCGGTAGGCCGCCGCCCAGACGGCGGCCTCGACGATGTGCAGGCCGGTCACGAAGATCACCGCGACACCCACGACCACGGCAAAGGCAGGCACGAAGTGACGGTGCGACTTGAAGCCGTGCAGCGCGCTCTCGACCTTCTGCGTGAACAGCGCGAGGCAGAAGACGTGGATGACGACGTTGAGCGCGATCAACGGCACGCCCCACGCCCAGTCGACCCCCCATTGCATGTAGTCGAAGGGGTTCATCGACCGTCTTAGGTGCGAACCAGCGGCTTGTACTTGATGCGGTGCGGCTGGTCGGCGTCGGTGCCGAGCCGGCGGTGCTTGTCGGCCTCGTAGTCCTGGTAGTTGCCCTCGAACCACTCGACGTGGCTGTCCCCCTCGAAGGCCAGCATGTGGGTGGCGATGCGGTCGAGGAACCAGCGATCGTGGCTCACCACCACGGCGCAGCCGGCGTATTCGACCAGCGCCTCTTCGAGCGCGCGCAGCGTGTCGACGTCGAGGTCGTTGGTCGGCTCGTCGAGCAGCAGGACGTTGGCACCTGATTTCAGCATCTTGGCGAGGTTGACGCGGTTGCGTTCGCCGCCCGAGAGCTGGCCCACTTTCTTCTGCTGGTCGCCGCCCTTGAAGTTGAACGAGCCGCAGTAGGCGCGGCTGGAAATCTCGCGGTTGCCGAGCTTGATGATGTCGAGGCCGCCCGAGAGTTCCTCCCACACCGTCTTGTTGGGATCGAGCGTTTCGCGACTCTGGTCGACGTAGCCCAGCTTCACCGTCGGGCCGACCGTGAAGGTGCCCGACTCGGGCTTGTCGCTGCCGGTGATCATCTTGAACAGCGTGGTCTTGCCGGCGCCGTTGGGGCCGATGACGCCGACAATGCCGCCCGGCGGCAGGTTGAAGGAGAGGTCGTCGATCAGCAGGCGGTCGCCGAAGCCCTTGGAGATCTTGTCGGCGGTGATGACGTGGTCGCCCAGCCGCGGCCCGGCCGGGATGACGATCTGCGCCTGGTCGAGCGTCTGCTGCTTTTCCTCCTCGACCATCTGCTCGTAGGCGGCGATGCGGGCCTTGCTCTTGGTGCGCCGGGCCTGCGCGCTCTGGCCCATCCATTCGAGCTCGCGCTGCATGGTGCGGCGGCGCGCATCGACGGTCTTCTCTTCGAGCGCGAGGCGCTTGTCCTTCTGCTTCAGCCACGAGGAATAATTGCCTTCCCACGGAATGCCGGCGCCGCGGTCGAGCTCGAGAATCCAGCCCGCGACATTGTCGAGGAAGTAGCGATCGTGGGTGACGGCCACGACGGTGCCGGGGAATTCGGCCAGGTGGCGCTCCAGCCAGGCCACCGACTCGGCGTCGAGATGGTTGGTCGGCTCGTCGAGCAGCAGTATGTCGGGCTTGGAGAGCAGCAGCCGGCAGAGCGCCACGCGGCGGCGCTCGCCGCCCGAGAGCACGTCGACCTTGGCATCCGACGGCGGGCAGCGCAGCGCATCCATGGCGATCTCGACGGTGCGGCCGAGATCCCAGCCGTTGCCGGCGTCGATCTTCTCCTGCAGCTCGCCCTGCTCGGCGATCAGTCTATCCATGTCGGCGTCGGGGTCGGAGAAGGCGTTCGAAACCTCCTCGAAGCGGGCCAGCATTTTTGCCATCTCGCCGGCGCCGTCCATGACGTTGCCCAGCACGTCCTTGGTCTCGTCGAGCTTGGGTTCCTGCTCGAGGAAGCCCACCTTGACGCCCTCGGCCGCCCAGGCCTCGCCGGTGAAGCTGTCGTCCTGGCCAGCCATGATCTTGAGCAGGGTCGACTTGCCCGAGCCGTTGAGGCCGAGCACGCCGATCTTGGCGCCGGGCAGGAAGGACAGCCAGATGTCCTTCAGCACTTGCTTGCCGCCGGGGAAGGTCTTGTTCAGACCCTTCATTACGTAGATGTACTGATAAGAAGCCATGGCGAGCTTGTAGCGACCCCGCCGAACGGGTTCAATGACGGCGGGGGAAATGCGCATGCTGGCGGAACCAACCGTCCTGGCCCTGTCTTTGGCCTATCTCGGCCTGCTGTTCGCCGTGGCCTATATCGGCGACCGCTACGCCCGCGACTGGTCGGCCAGTTCGGTGGCCCCGGCCGTCTATGGCCTGTCGCTGGCCATCTACTGCACCTCCTGGACCTTCTACGGCGCGGTCGGGCGTGCCGCCACCAGCGGCATCGACTTCATCTTCATCTACACCGGCCCGGTCATCGTGGTGGTCCTGGGCTATCCGATGCTCGCCAAGATGGTGCGCGTGGCCAAGCGCCACAACGTCACCTCGATCGCCGATTTCCTCGCCTCGCGCTACGGCAAGAGCCGCGCCGTCGGCGTCAGCGCCACGCTGTTCGCCACCGTGGGCGTGCTGCCCTATATCGCGCTGCAGCTCCAGGCGGTGTCGTCGTCCTTCCGCACCATCGCCGAGCCGACCCAGGGCGTCGCCGGCGGCGTCGTGCACACCGATACGTCGCTGATCGTCGCGGCGTTGATGGCGGTGTTCACCATCCTGTTCGGCGTGCGCAACGTCTCCGCCTCGGAGCAGCACCGCGGCATGATGCTGGCCATCGCCTTCGAATCGGTGGTCAAGCTGCTGGCGCTGCTGACGGTCGGGCCGTTCGTCCTCTGGGTGCTGTTCGACGGGCCGTCCGACCTGATCGCGCGAGTGGCGCAGGCGCCGGCGATCGCCGAACGCCTCACTCACAGCGGCACGCCGCTCAGCTGGATCGTGATGTCGCTGCTTTCGGCGATGGCGTTCCTCTGCCTGCCGCGCCAGTTCCATGTCGCGGTGGTCGAGCACGGCCATCCGGCCAGCCTCAGGACGGCTCGGTGGCTGTTTCCGCTTTATCTCGTGCTGATCAATCTCTTCGTCGTGCCGATTGCGGCCGCGGGCCTGCTGCTGCTGGGGCCGCAGGCGAGCCCCGATCTCTATGTGCTGCAGTTGCCGCTGGCCAACGGCGAGGGCTGGCTGTCGGCCTTCGTCTTCATCGGTGGCCTGTCGGCGGCGACGTCGATGGTGATCGTGGCCTGCATGGCCTTGTCGGGCATGATCGGCAACGAACTGGTCATGCCCTATCTGCTGAGACGACAGGCAGGGGTCGCGCGCGAGATGGGGCCGCTTGTGGTGTTCGTGCGCCGCGTCGCCGTCGTGCTCATTCTGATGGCGGGCTATTCGTACGAGCGCATCATCTCGGGCTACCTGCCGCTCGCCTCGATCGGCCTGATCTCGTTCTGCGCCGTCGCCAATCTCGCCCCGGGCCTGGTGCTCGGGCTCTACTGGCGGGGCGCCCATCGCTATGGCGTCGTGGCGGGGCTGGCTGGCGGCTTCGTCGTCTGGCTCTACGCGCTCCTGCTGCCGACCCTGCACCAGAAGACCGGTATCGCGCAGGTGGCGCCGCTGAAGCCCTACCTGCCGGCGCCGCTGTCCGATCTCGATGCCGTGGGCCAGGGCTTCGTCGTCTGCATCCTGGTCAATGCGGCCCTCCTGATCGGCGTCTCGCTGCTGGCCCGGCCGATCGCCCGCGACCGCGAGCAGGCCAGCTCCTTCGTGTTGGGCGCCGAGCCGGAACAGCCGCAGCAGCAGGCGCCGGCCGATACCGCGCGCATAGAAGAGCTGCGCGAACTGCTGACCCGCTTCGTCGGCTCCGAGCGCGCGCGGCGGGCGCTCTCCGGCGAACGGCTGTCGATCGAGGTGGCGCTGGCGCGCGCCGAGCGCATGCTGTCGGGAACGCTCGGTTCGGCCTCGGCCCGCATCATCATCGCGGCCTTCGGGCGTCGAGGCCGGTTGCTCCCGCGCAGCGCACGCGCGCTGATCGACGAGGCCTCGGAAGCGATCCGCTACAACTACGAGATCCTGCGCAACACGCTCGACCATGTCGGCATGGGCATCGCCGCCTTCGATCGCGAGGGCCGCCTGGAAATCTTCAACGACCGCTTCACGACCCTGCTGTCGCTCGACGACGATGCGGTCGCGGTCGGTGCCGCGCCGCAGCAGTTCGGCGCCGCGGCGGACGTCGTGGCCCTGCTGCGCCGGCCGGAAACGCCGCAGACGCACGAGATCGCCACCCGCGAGGGCCGGGTCATCGAACTGCGGCTCGATCCGCTGCCCGGCGACGGTTTCGTCGCCACCTGCAACGACGTGACGGCGCGCGTCCATACCGCCCAGGCGCTGCGCGAAAGCGACCACCAGTTGCGGCAATCGACGGAGACGCTGGAACAGCGCGTGATCGAGCGCACGGCGGAACTGGAAGCCAGCCGCGCCGAGGCGGAGGCCGCCAATCTCGGCAAGACGCGGTTCATCGCCGCCGCCAGCCACGATCTGCTGCAGCCGCTCCATGCCGCGCGCCTGTTCACCGCGGCGATGATCGACCGCGATCCCGGCAATGACCTGAGCGGCAAGATCGATGCGAGCCTGGGCGCCGTCGAATCGCTGCTCGATGCGCTGCTCGACATCTCCAAGCTCGACGCCGGCGCCTTCAAGCCCGAGAAGCGGCCGTTCGCGCTGCAGCCGCTGTTCGAGTCGCTCGCCACCGCTTTCGCGCCGGTCGCCGCGCGTCACGGTGTCGAGTTGGTCGTCGTGCCGACGCAGGCCTTCGTGTCGACCGACCCGGCCTTCCTGCGCCGCATCCTGCAGAACCTGCTGTCCAACGCGCTGCGCTACGGCCGGGTCGAGGGCCGGCCACCGCGTGTGCTGCTGGGTTGCCGCCGGGCGCTCCAGGCAGGGGGGGGCGAGGAACTGCGCATCGAGGTCAAGGATAACGGGCCCGGTATCGCGGCCGACAAGCAGGTCATCATCTTCGACGAATTCGTTCGGCTGCAGCCCGAGGACGAGGCGCCGCGCGAGGAGCGGGGCCTCGGCCTCGGCCTCGCCATCGTCGATCGCATCGCGCGCATGCTCGACCTGCCGGTCGGCCTCGCCTCGGCGCCGGGCCGCGGTTCGACCTTCTCGGTGATCGTGCCGCGCGTGCCCACCGTGGCCGCCGCCCCCATCGCGGCGCCGGCGCCGCAGCCCACGCTCTCGATCGTGGCCGAGAGTTTCGTGCTCTGCATCGACAACGAGGCCCGCGTGCGCGAGGCGATGGCGACCCTGCTCGGCGGCTGGGGTTGTCGCGTGGCGATCGCGGCCACCCATGCCGAGGCTCTGGAGCAGGTGGCGCGCTTCGGCCGGCTGCCCGACCTCGTGCTGGCCGATCTCCATCTGGACGAGGGGCCGGATGGGCTGGAAGTCGTCGATGCCCTCCGCCGGGCCTGGGGCCGTGCGGTTCCGGCGGCCCTCATCACCGCCGATCGAGATCCGACGTTGCGCCTCCGGACGCGGGCGCGAAACGTCGAACTGCTGCACAAGCCGGTGAAGCCGGCGTCGCTGCGTGCGCTCCTGCGGATGCGCGTCGCCGCTCCCGGGCGTCTTACGGCTTGACCAGTTCTGCGGCGGGAAGCGCGAGACTGCGGGCCTCGATCACGGCCTGTGTACGCGATCGGACGCCGAGCTTGCGTAGAATCACCGTCACGTGTGCTTTCACGGTCGCCTCGCCGACGTTGAGCTTGTGGGCGATCTGCTTGTTCTGATCGCCGCGGACCATGAGGGAGAGCACGCGCCATTGCTGGGGTGTGAGCTGAGAAGCACGTTGCGCGAAGGTGTCAATGGGGCCCGTCTCGGGTGGCGCGAAGATCTCGCCGCGCAGAACCGCGCCAACGATCCGCGCAATCTCCTCCAGAGACGCTGACTTGTCGATGTAGGCCGAGGCCCCGAACTCGTAGGCGCGCCTCACCACGGCCATTTCGCGAGCAGCCGATACGACGATGACCGGAACCGCGGGATGGCTGGAGCGGATGAGAGCCAGTCCGGTGAGACCATCCATCCCGGGCATGTCGAGGTCGAGCAGGACGGCATCGGTCTCCGGCTCGTGTTCCAGCGCGGATAGCGCCTGCTCCAGCGTACCGGCCGGCGCAATCGCCGCACCGACGAAGCTCTGCCGCAAGGCCGTGCCCAGCGCATCGCGCACCATCGGGTGATCGTCGGCGACGATGAAGCGTTCGGCATGCGCCATTCCCAAAGCTTGACCGCTCGGCCCCGGCAGGGTCAAGGCGTCCGCTCGAGGCTCCTGTTGGTGAGAGCCTCGCGCACCCGTTCCGGTGTCTCGCCGGCAACGGCGAGCGCCTTGCGCAGCCGGCGCAGGCCGGCGCGCTTCAGCCGCTTCGGGTCGACACGCGTCGATGGCGCCAGTCCGGCGGCGACGTCGGCGAGTTGCTGGTCGAGAATGGCCTCCACGATCGCGGCACGGGCCGCCGTGAGGTCGGCGGCCGTATCGGGCGGCAGCGCGCCCTTTGCCGCCGACTCGGCCAGTCGGGAATCGGTCGAGGTCGCGGCGGACTTCCAGGCGAGGGCGATCGCCCGGGCGCCGGCGACGACGGGGAACAGCCCGCGCAGCTTGAGATCGCTGCGGCCATTCTCGGTGCGAAGCCGGCCCAGCAGGTCGAAGGCACCATCGCCACGCTCGCTTGCCGCTGCAAGCAGGCGCAGGAACATCGGCGACTTCGCCGCGGCGGCGACGGCATGGTTGCGCAAGGCGTGGGCCAGCGAGCGCTCTCCCAGGACGGGGGCAAAGTCGTAGAAGATATCGACGTTCAGCATTGCATCGGGTTGCGGCCGGTCGATCCAGGAATCGATCTCGCTGCACCAGCCGTCGAGGGATCGGCGGAAGGTCGCGTTGCTCGCCATCACGCCACCCTTGCAGAAAGGCACGCCAGCGGCATCGAGGAGACTATTCAGTTTCTCGGCGAAGGCTGCGAACCAGGAGTCGACCGTGTCGCTGCCGTCGTGGATCAGCGCATTGTCCTGATCGGGTGTCAGCAGGGTCTCGCCGCGGCCGGCCGAGCCGAGGACCAGCAGGCACCATCTCGCCGGCGCCTCGCCGCGGCCCAGCTCGCGCATTGCCGCTTGCGCCAGTTCGCCTGCGCGAGCGGTGACATCGCGCGTGACGCCGGCGATGACGGCGGAAACCTGGACCGCCGCGACATCCTCTTGGCGCAGGGCGGCGGCCAGCGCGGGCAGCTTGGCAAAGGCCGTGCGCAGGGTCGCGGCATCCGCCGCATGATCGATCTCGTCGCCCAGCGTCAGGGCAAGCGACGCGCGCTGCTTCAGGAGGCTGCGCGCGGTGAGCATGCCGAGCGGCCGGCCGGCCTCGTCGATCACCGGCAGGTGCCGGACACCGAGTCGCGCCATGCGGGCAAGGGCGCGATAGACCAGCGCATCGGCATCGATGCCGTGGACCGGTGTTCCCATGATCTCGGCCACGCCGAGCGCAGGATGTGCGGGATCGCGTACGACTGTTCGCATCACGTCGTGTTCGGTGACAATGCCCTGCAACCGTCCGTCATCATCCAGCACTGCGACGGAGCTGACGTGACGCTCGATCATCGTGCGCGCCGCTTCGGCGACCGTCGCCGTTGCGGGCACGGCGACGATGGGCGCGGTCATCAGGTCGGCCACGCGATGGCGGTAGGGGAAACTGTCGAGCCGCTCCAGGGGGGCGGTGTCCACGGCGTTCAGCGCCTCGGCGCACGATGGGCGGCCATGGCGCCGCCGAACGTGCCGCGGCCTTGGCCGATCAGCTTCCGGGCAAGGGCAACGAAGAGGTCCGCGGCCATCCTTGCGTCTCCGGCCGCACTGTGCCGCGTACCATTCGGTTCGATGCCGAGGCGCGCCAGCATGTCGACGAGGTCGATGTTGCCCGCAGCAAGGCCCAGGCCAGCCATCAGTTCACATGTGTCGAACCAGGGTGGCTCCCGCCAATCGCAGCCGTTGCGGCGCGCCTCGACGGCAAGCATCGCCAGGTCGAAACTGACGTGGTGTCCGACGACGACGCACCCCGCCAAGGCCGTCTGGATTTCGTCGTAGGCTTCGGCAATCGTCGGTGCGTTGGCAACTTGCGCATCGTCGATGCCGTGCACGGCTATGGCGCGGGCCGGAATGGGCATGCGGGGATCGATCAACGTATCGAGGATCGGCGGCTCGATCACGCTGAGGCCCGCCGCGATCTTCACCGCTGCGATCGACACGATGCGATCCCGGCGCGAATCGAGGCCGGTGGTCTCGCAGTCGATCACCACCATCGGCAGCCTTTCGAGCGGCGTGTGCTTGGGGACACGCAGCCGCTTGAGCGATTTCGGTTGGCCGAGATAGCGGTCGAAGATGTCGGCGATCGTCATGTTGCGTGGCTGGAGAGGTCCTGTACCAGGGCAGCCGTGTCGAGCCGCCGCGGCAGCCGGTCGTTGAAAGAGATCAGGCCGAAGGTCATTGCCGCGCCAAGAACGGCGCTTTCCTCTTCTACGGCGTTGGCGCGCACGGGCGCCTTGCCATAGATCAAGACGCCGGTCTTGTAGCCGATCACCTTGAGCTCGGGAGGCCGGCCGTCGGAAGTGGCGCCGAAACGCGCGAGAAGGGCGGCATGACAATCGCTCCAGCCTTGCGGGCGGTGCACCGGGTTGGGGTACTCGCCAAGCACATCGGCGTAGACGGCGAGCAGCGGCGGATCGAGCCCGGGCCCGGCCGCAAGATGGGCACGCACCAGGAAGGTCATGTCGGCGGCGATGGCGGCAAACGATTCCCAGCGGCAAATGGCAAAGGCTTCGTTGAATTTCGCATCCCCCAGGATGTGCTGGCCATGCCAGGCCAGCGTGTTGCGCGAAAATTCATAGGTCGCGCGTTGTGCGAGGTAGGAGGCTTCGCCGCTCACGAACCGGCGCAGCACTGGCCGGGTCGTCACCCGGCTGGGGAAGAACCGGTCTCGGAGCTTCTGCAACATGCGACCTGCCTATCACCCCGAGATATCCAGCCCATTAGACTAAAGTATGAGGCGACGCGCATTGTAAGCAAACAATTGCTCGTGTAGTGAATTAAGGCAACAATACGACCATGCGCCCGAGAAGCGCTGGCGATGGGGAAACGCAAAAGAATCGGGATTGAGCCGACTTCTACATCGCGGCGATAGCTTGAGCGCTCCCCACAAGGTCGATTGAAGGGAGCGGACAATGGCCGAAAAGCGACTGACAGGCGAGCAACAGGCCGCCTACTGGCACAAGACGCGGAACCTCATGTGGGTGATCCTCGCCGCATGGTTCATTTTCAGCTTCGTGGTCCACTTCTTCGCGCCGCAGCTGAACAAGATTCACATTCTGGGCTTCCCGCTGGGCTACTACATGGCCGCCCAAGGGTCGCTAATCGCCTTCGTCCTGATGTGCGTGTGGAACGCCAGGTCGCAGGACGCGATCGATCGCGAATTCGGCGTCCAGGACGAATAGCAGGTTAGGGGAGAACAACCATGGCAGCCATGCAGGGCGGGTTTCTCGCCAACCTCGGCAAGGTCTACGGCATCTACACCGGCACCTTCGTCGGCTTCACCGTTTTCATCGGTATCCTGGAGGTCTTCGGCGTACCGAACAGGATCCTGGGTTACCTGTTCATCTTCCTGACGATCGGCGTTTACGGGCTGATCGGCTATCTGGCCCGGACGTCGGAGGTCACCGAGTACTACGTGGCCGGCCGCACGGTGCCGGCGTTCTATAACGGAATGGCGACGGGCGCCGACTGGATGAGCGCCGCGTCGTTCATCGGCATGGCGGGTTCGCTCTATTTCGGCGGCTACGGCGGCCTCGCCTTCGTGCTGGGCTGGACCGGCGGCTATGTGCTGGTGTCGATCCTGATGGCGCCGTACCTGCGCAAGTTCGGCCAGTTCACCGTGCCGGACTTCTTCAGCGCCCGTTACGGCGGCAACGTCGCCCGCGGCTTGGCCGTGATCGTGCTGATCACCGCGTCGTTCGTCTACGTCGTGGCCCAGATCGTGGGCGTGGGCATCATCACCGCCCGCTTCCTCGACATCGGCTTCGAGATCGCCTGCTTCGTCGGCCTCATCGGCATCCTGGTGTGCTCGATGCTGGGCGGCATGAAGGCTGTCACCTGGACCCAGGTGGCGCAGTACATCATCCTGATCATCGCCTACCTGATCCCGGTGGTCGTCATGTCGGCCAAGGTGACCGGCGTGCCGATCCCGCAGTTGATGTACGGTCAGGCACTGGAGAAGATCGAGGTGCTGGAGAAGACTCTCGGCGTGACGCAGCCGTACACCGCGGCCTTCGTCGATGCCAAGGGCAACTACAGCCCGATAGCGATGTGGAACTATTTCGCCCTCATCCTCTGCTTGATGGTCGGCACCGCGTCGCTGCCGCACATCCTGATGCGGTATTTCACGACGCCGTCGGTCAAGCAGGCACGTGACTCGGTCGCCTGGTCGCTGTTCTTCATCTTCCTGCTCTACTTCACGGCGCCGGCATACGCGGCCTTCGCCAAGCTGGAAGTCTACCAGGACGTGATCGGCCAGCCGATCGCCCAATTGCCCGCCTGGGTCGCCTCGTGGGGCAAGATCGGCCTCGTCGGCGCCTGCGACGCGGCCAACGCTTCGGAGATCTACAAGCTCTGCGCCGGCGTGAAAGGCAACGGCGACGGCATCCTGCAACTCTCCGAGTTCCGGCTCCACACCGATGCGGTGGTGCTGGCGACGCCGGAGATCGCCGGCCTGCCGTACGTCATCTCGGGCCTGGTCGCGGCCGGCGGTCTTGCCGCCGCGCTCTCGACCGCCGACGGTCTGTTGCTGGCGATCGCCAACGCCCTCAGCCACGACGTCTACTACAAGATGATCGACCCCAACGCCGACACCAAGCGTCGCCTCGTGATCAGCCGCGTGCTTCTGGCGCTGGTCGCGGTGGTGGCGGCCTATGTGGCCGGCACGCTGGGGGCGGACATCCTGTTCCTCGTGTCCTGGGCCTTCTCGATCGCCGCCGCCGGCCTGTTCGCAGGCCTGGTGCTCGGCATCTGGTGGAAGCGGGCCGGCAATGCCGCCGGCATCGCCGGCATGGTGGTGGGCTTTGGCCTCTGCATGTTCTTCCTGCTCGCGACCGAGTTCTACGGGCCGTGGGTCAAGGCGAGCATGAGCTGGATGGGCGACATCAACATCGTCAAGATCCGCGGTCGCGATGTCGCCTACATCTGGGGCATCAACAACATCTCGGTCGGCATCTTCGGCATCCCGGCGGCCTTCCTGGCGATGATCGTCGCCGGCTACATGTCGAAGCCGGCGTCGCGCGAGATGCAGGACTTCATCGACTCGATCCGGACTCCGTCCGGATCGGTTCGCAACGTCGAAGCGGCGCATTGATCAGCCTTGGCGGCTGATCTAGGGAAGGGCGGGGGTCACACCCCGCCCTTTGCGTTTTGGACTCGATGAACCAGCCCGAATTCTTCTGGGGCTATCTGCCCTTCTGGATCCTGAATTACGGCCTGTCCCTGGTCGCCTGGGCCTGCGTGGGACGCTGGGCGCTCTCGTTCTTCATGCCGGCGGTACAGCCCCGGAACTATATCTGGCGATCCTTCGTGTGGCTCACGGAGTGGGCCGTCGTCGCGGCGCGCTTCATCTCGCCCAGTTCGATCGGTCCGCGCTGG
>CAMARK010000056.1 GCA_945860205.1 Reyranella massiliensis 521
CTCGACGGCAAGAAGGTCGCGGTCGTGCGCGGCACCACGCAGGACAGCGATCTGACGCAGAAGGCCAAAGGCGCCCAGCTCGTGCGCTACGAGGACGATGCCACCATGGCGCTGGCCTTCGCCTCGGGCCAGGTCGACATCATCGCCACGGCGCGGTCGCTTCTGCCGGCCATCAGCAAGAAGAACCCGGCCCGGACGCTCGAAGCCAAGATCACCATGCAGACGAACTATCTGGCGATCGGCATGCGCAAGGATGAGCCGAAGCTGCTTGCCTGGGTGAACGACTGGGTGAAGACCAACCTGCAGAACGGCAAGCTGGTCGCCATCTACAAGACCCATCACGGGATCGACATCGACCCTGCGTTGCTCCTCAAGGCCGGCGGCTAACCGCCGGCGCGGGCCATGTCGTACAAGTTCGACTTCGCGTTCATGGCCGACCGCTGGCCCGATTTCGTGGCCGGCGCCTGGCTCACCATCCAGCTCACGGTGCTGTCGATCGCGCTGGGCTTCGCGCTCGGCACGCTGTGTGCGCTGGTGCGGGTCTATGGCGGGCCGGTGCTGCGCCGGCTGGTCGGTGCCTATGTCGAGGCGATCCGCAACACGCCGCTCCTGATCCAGATCTTCATCGTCTACTTCGGCCTCTCCAGCCTCGGGCTGAAACTCAGCGCCGACGTCTCGGCGGTGATCGCGCTCACCGTCAACATGGGCGCCTATTCGACCGAGATCATGCGGGCCGGCATCCAGTCGATCCAGCGCACCCAGCTCGAGGCCGCCGATTGCCTGGGCCTCACGCGGCTGCAGACCATCCTGCATGTTGTGCTGCTGCCGGCGATGGAGCGTGTCTATCCCGCGCTCTCCAGCCAGTTCGTGTTGCTGATGCTGGCCTCGTCCATCACCTCGCAGATCTCGGTCGAGGAGCTGACCGCCGTCGCCAACAACGTGCAGTCCGACACCTACCGCAGCTTCGAGGTCTATGTCGTCGTCGCGATCGTCTACCTCGTGCTGTCGGCGCTCTACCGCTTCGCTTTCTGGGCGATCGGGCTTGGCCTGTTCGAGCGCAAGCGCCGGCTGGGGACACCGCTGTGAACCAGCTCGGCACCAACCACTTGCTCTATTTGCTGGTCGCCGCGCAGTGGACCGTGGCGCTGTCGCTGATTGCGTTCGTTGGCGGCTCGGTGCTGGGCCTCGCCATCGCGCTGATGCGGGTGTCGAAATCGGGCGTCGTGCGCGCCATCGCCAGCGGCTACATCCAGCTCATCCAGGGCACGCCGCTGCTGATCGTGCTGTTCCTGTCCTACTTTGGCCTGGGCATTATCGGCCTGAAACTGGTGCCGCTGGTGGCCGCCGGCATCTCGCTGACGCTCTACGCCGGCGCCTTCCTGGGCGAGATCTGGCGCGGCTGCATCGAGGCGGTGCCCAAGACGCAGTGGGAGGCCTCGGACTGCCTCGGCCTCAACCGCGCCCAGCAGTACACCTACGTGATCCTGCCGCAGGCGGTGAAGATCGCCATCCCGCCGACCGTGGGCTTCATGGTGCAGATCGTGAAGAACACGTCGCTGGCCTCGGTGATCGGCTTCGTCGAACTCGCGCGCGCCGGCCAGATCGTCAACAACTCGACCTTCGAGCCGTTCGTGATCTTCACCTGCGTCGCGGCCATCTATTTCGCGCTGTGCTACCCGCTGTCGGTGGCCAGCCGCACCCTCGAGAGGAGGGCCAATGCCGGAAGATGACGCTGTTGTCCGCGTTCAGGGCGTGATCAAGGAGTTCGGCCCGCTGCGCGTGCTGGACGGTGTCGGCTTCGAGGTGGCGCGCGGCCAGACCGTGGCGATCGTGGGCCGCAGCGGCTCGGGCAAGAGCACGCTGCTGCGCTGCATCGCCGGTCTCGAGAGCATCCAGGGCGGCAACATAGAAGTCTGCGGCAACGCCGTCGGCCGGCCGGGCAGCGCCGCGCGCGCTCAGCTCCGCCGCGACGTCGGCATGGTGTTCCAGAGCTACAATCTCTTCCCGCATCTCAACGTCGAGCGGAACATCACGCTGGCGCTGACCCTGGTGAAGAAGGAATCGAAGGCCGCGGCCAGGCAGAAGGCGGCGGAGGTGCTGCGGCTGGTCGGCCTCACCGACAAGCTGCTGGCCTATCCCGAGCAGCTCTCGGGCGGCCAGCAGCAGCGCGTCGCCATCGCGCGTTCGCTGGCGCTTTCGCCACAGATCATGCTGTTCGACGAGGTGACGTCGGCGCTCGATCCCGAGCTCACGGCCGAGGTGCTGGCGGTGATGGAGGATCTGGCGCGGCGCGGCATGACGATGATCACCGTCACGCACGAAATGGGCTTCGCCCGCCGTGTCGCCAGCCTGTTGGTGTTCATGCACCAGGGCAAGGTGTGGGAGATCGGCCCGACCGCCGAGCTGTTCGCCAACCCGAAGACAGCGGAGTTCGCCCAGTTCATCGGGAGCGAGCTTTAGCGGCTTCAGGCTCGGGTTTGAGGAAGGCGACGCCCAGGACCGCCAGCGTGGAGAAGGCCGCCAGCATCGCCCATGCCTCGTTGATCGAGGTCACTAGGGCGGCCTTCTCGACCAGTGCGCGGACGAGCGCGACCGTCTCGGGATCGACGTTCAGCGGCACGGCGCCGGTCAGCGATCCCTCCGGCAGTCCAACCCGCCGGCCGGTCACGATATCGCCCATCTTCAGGTCCGCGACCATGCGCTCGACGTGTGCCGGACTGCGGCCGTAGATCACGGTGTCGATCAGGGCGAGGCCGATGGCGCCGCCCAGGTTGCGCATCAGGTTGAAGAGACCGCTGGCATCGGCCACGCGCTCGGGCGCGAGATGACCCAGTGCCAGCCGGGTGGGCGGCAGCAGGCAGAACATGATCGCGACACCACGCAGGACCTGCGGCCAGAACATGTCGTCGTAATCCGACAGCCGCGTCTGGAAGGCGCTGAGGCCGAGGCCCATCGCGAAAAGGGCGAAGCCCGCGGCGGTGAGCAGGCGTGCGTCGAGCCGGCGTTCCAGCTGGACGGCCAGCGGCGCCGTCGCGAGCTGGGCGAGGCCGGTCACCAGCATGATCGTGCCGATCTCGAGGGAATCGTGGCCGCGCACGAAGCCCAGGAACACCGGCATCAGGTAGACCGAGCCGTAGAGGCCGATGCCGAGCAGGAAGCTGAGCGCGCAACTGATGGCGAAGTTGCGATCGGCGAGCGCGCTGAGATCCACAAGGGGCGTCTCGCGTCCGAGCGTGCGTCGCACGAAGGTCGCGAGACTGGCGGCGCTCAGCACCAGCAGGCCGAGCACCAGGCCTGACCCCCAACCGTATTGCGGCGCCTCCTTCAGCGCGATCTCCAGGGACGCCAGCGCCAGGGCCATCAGGACCAACCCCACGATGTCGATGCGCCTTGCATGCGCGACGTCGTTTTTCGCGGCCGGCAGAAACCAGGCGGCCAAACCGGCAGCCACGATCCCGGGGCCAATGTTGATCAGGAACAACCAGTGCCAGGAATAGGTTTCGGTGAGCCAGCCGCCGGCCAGCGGCCCGACGGTGGGCGCCAGGACGGCGAGCACGCCGGCAAGGGTCGTGGCGACGGTCTGCTGACGCGGAGGGAAGAGCAGAAACACGGCGGTGAATACCGAGGGGATCAGGACACCGCCTGCGAAGCCCTGCACGACACGCCAGGCGATCAGCGAGGCGAAGCCGCTGCTGGCGGCGCAGCCGAGCGAGGCGGCGCTGAACAGCAGGATCGCAGCCACGAACAGGCCGCGCATGGTGAGCACGCGCGTCAGCAGGCCGGTCAACGGGATCGCGATCACTTCGGCGATCAGGTAGGCCGTCTGCACCCAGCTCATCTGTTCCGGCTCGATGTCGAGCGCGGCCTGGATGTTGGGCAGCGACGTCACCACGATCTGGATGTCGAGGATGGCCATGAACATGCCGAGCGCCATGGCGGCGAAGCCCGCCCAGATGCCGATAGAGGCCGGGGCCTCCTCGGTAGCCGATACGTTCAACGGCCGAGCGCCTTATTCTCGGCACGGATTCGGACCCACAGGACGGCGAGGTTCAGGAGCGAGAAGACGATGCCGTACCACAGTAGGCCGAAGGCGAGGGGTAAGACGAGGATCTCGCCAATCACCACCCAATAGTTCGGATGGGAGAGATAGCGATAGGGGCCCTTGGCCACCAGCTGCTCGCCGGGAACGACGATGATGCGCGTGGTCCAGCGCGGCCCCAGGGTTGCCAGCACCCACACGCGCAATCCCTGCAGGACGACGAAGATGGCCAGCAGCAGAAGATCAGGCGTGAGACTCTGCGTAAGTGCGAGAACCCACAGCCCGGCCAGCCACAGCGTGTGGAGGCCCACGATCAGCGGATAGTGCTCCGGCGCTACTTCGATGGCGCCGCGTTCCTGTAGGCGGGCGGTGTTGCGGCGGGCGAGAAGCAATTCGCCCAGGCGCTGCAGCGTGATGAACAGCAGGACAAGAACCGTCAGCGTCATGCGGCTCGCGCCAGCGACAGCACCCCGCACGAAAAACCCGGCCCCATCGCCGTCATGACCGTGCGCTTGGGCAGCCCCGCGGCGATGACGCGGTCGAGCACGAACAGCACCGTAGGGGCTGACATATTGCCGAAATCCGACAGCACGGCGCGTTCGTGGTCGAGCGCACCCTGTTGGAGATGCAGTGTCTGTTCCAGGGCGGTGATCACCTTGGCGCCACCGGGATGGCAGGTGAAGCGATCGATCGAGCAGCGGGCAATGCCCAGCCGCCCGAGAATGCCCTCGACGGCCGTTCCCACGTTCTGGTGCGCGAAGGGCGGGATGTCGCGGTCGAAAATGACGCCGAGCCCGTGATCGTCGACATTCCAGCCCATGATGTCGAGAGTGTCCGGCCACATATGCTCGCCGGCCCCTTCGATCTCGGCGATCCCGCTGTCGCCGGCACGAACGACGCAGGCGGCCGCACCATCGCCGAACAGCGCCGTTGCCACCATGTTGGCTTTGGTCAGGTGGTCGAGGCGGAAGGCCGTCGAGCAGACTTCGACGGCGACCATCAGCACCGTCGAACCGGGCTTCGCACACGCCAGCCGACCCGCGAGCGCAAGGCCGGTGACGCCACCGGCGCAACCCAGTCCGAAAACCGGCACACGCTCGACATCGGTCCGAAAGCCCATGCGGCCCGCGACGCGCGCCTCAAGGCTCGGAGTGGCGATGCCAGTCGAGGAAATCGTGACGACCGTATCGACATCGGATGCCTGGCAACCCGCCGCGGCGAGCGCCTTCTGGGCGGCCGCGATAAAAAGTTCCTGGGCACCCTCGAGGTAAGCCGCCGTACGTTCCGGCCAGCCCATCGGCTTCAGATACCAATCGATCGGCTTGATGACGTGCCGTGACTCGATCCCTGTCGTCCTGAAGACCCGCGAGATGCGGCCAAAATCGGGAAACCGATGGGCGAATGCATCCCGCGCGACATCGGCGGCATGGGTCTGTGTCAGCCGATGAGGCGGTATGGCGGTGGCGAGCGAAATGATGGTGGCGCGGCGAGGTGCTTTATGCGGTTCGGAGCGCGTGTCGCTCATGGACGATGTAATCCTTGATGAAAGCGACACAACCGGGCGCCGCCACGCGGAAACTACCCGTCTCTCGCAGCCAAAACATACGCGACCGGCACCGGACCAGATAAATTATCGGTGATTGGAAAGAGATGAAGTGTCCAAATTTAGACAAGTTCGACTGATCGGCAACAGCGCCTGAGTGACTGAAACGCCTCAAGAGGAAATTGGTTGCTACGCCGGTGGGGCGACCGACAGGCCCTTGACCTTGTGACGCTCGATCAGCTCGGCGACCAGGCCCGACTTCTTGGCCTTCTCGACGAAGTCGGCGAGGAAGGCCGCGCCCGCGAGATTGGCTTTGGCCGTGCCGATCGCCTGCTGCACGGCGGTGAACTTGCCGTCGAGGATTTTTAGCCCCGGGGCCTTCTCGACGTCCTTGAGGAGGCCCGGCCGAAGTCCCGCCAGCACCTCGAGTTTGTCGGACATGAATTTTTCGTAGGCAGCGTCGAGCCCGCTCACCTGCACCAGCGTTGCGTTCTTGATGTTGTTCACCAGCCAGAGGTCGTAGGCGCTGCGCGCCGAGACGGCGATGCGCACGCCCTTCCTGTCGACGTCGGCGATGGAGGTGATAGGCGAGCCCGCCGGCACCATGTAGGTCGCCTCGATCTCGCAGTAGGCGGCGCTGAAGGCGATCTTCTCGGCGCGCTGCGGCTCGGCGCCGATCAGGCCGATGTCCCAGATGTTCTTGCCGACCTGGTCGCCGAGTTCGCCCGGCGTCTTGAACGGCACGTAGTGGACCGGCACGCCCAGGGCCGCGGCAGCGGCGCGGGCCATGTCGGGCGACACGCCCACGGGCTCGGCGTTCGCACTGCGGCCGGTGACCAGCAGGAAGTTGGAGAGATTGATGCCGGCGCGCAGGACGCCGGTGGGGGCCAGTTCGGATCGTGCTTTGTCGGTCATGGGCTCAGTCTATACTGAACAAAAGGGAGAATGAAACGCGCATGACCGCTGGCATTGTCGTCGAGACCGCGTCCGGGAAAGTGCGTGGCGAAATGGAGCGCGGCGTCAGCGTCTTCAAGGGCATTCCCTATGCAGCACCGCCGCTGGGGCCGTTGCGCCTGCGGCCGCCGCGCAAGGTCGAACCATGGGCCGGCGTGCGCGAGGCCGTGGCCTACGGCAACATGTCGGTGCAGAGCGTAAACGTGTTTCGCCTGCCGCCGGACCTCCTGCAGATCTTCACCCTGGCGGGCCGCCAGAAGCTCGACGAGGACTGTCTTTATCTCAACGTCTGGTCGTCTGGCCTGCGCGGGGCCACGCGGCCGGTGCTGTTCTGGTGCCATGGCGGCGCCTTCATCACCGGCTCCGGCTCCTCGCCGTGGTCCGACGGCGCCAACCTCTGCCGTGCCGACGATGTCGTGGTGGTCTCGTTCAATCACCGCCTGGGCGCGCTGGGCTATCTCCATCTCGAAGACATTGCCGGCGACGATTTCGCCGGCGCCGGCACGGCCGGCGTGATGGATATCGTGGCCGCGCTCGAATGGGTGCGGGACAATATCGCTTCGTTCGGCGGTGATCCCGGCAACGTCACGATCTTCGGCGAGTCGGGCGGTGGCGCCAAGGTGAGCGTGCTGATGGCGCTGCCCGGCGCCCAGGGCCTGTTCCACAAGGCCATCATCCAGAGCGGGCCCGCGGTGCAGATGGCCGAGCGCGCTGATGGCACCAACACCGCGCGTCAGGTGCTGGCGCATCTTGGACTGGAGGCGGCGCAGGCGGGCGACCTGCGCAAGATTCCGGCGGCGCGCCTGCTCGAAGCGCAGGTCGCGGTGCTGGCCGGCATCGCCCACTCGAGCACTGCCGACCGGCGCCGGCTCGGCTTCAATCCCGTGATCGACGGCAAGATCTTCCCCGGTGGGCCTTTTGCGCCCGCGGCGCCCGGCGTCTCGGCCGACGTGCCGCTGATGATCGGCTCCAACAAGGACGAGATGACCTTGTTCCTGGGCCACCTGCCGTGGGTGGCCGACGCCACCTTCGAGAATCTGCCCGAGGGGCTAAAACCCTATCTCGGCGCGCGCACGGCCGAGGTGCTGGCGTCTTATCGCAAGGCACAGCCAACGAAGCGCGCCGACGAGATCGCCATTTCCATCGTCTCCGATCTTGGCGTCCGTTCGCTGTCGTTGCAGATCGCCGACCGCAAGCTGGCGCAAAAGGCGGCCCCGGTGTTCGTCTATCTCTTCGCCTGGGAGACGCCGGTCCTCGGCGGCCGGCTGCGCTCCTGCCACACGCTGGAAATCCCCTTCGTGTTCGGCAATGTCGAGACCGCCGCACTCACAGGCAACGACCCTTCGCGCGTGAAACTTGCGGACAAGATGAGCCGCGCGTGGCTGGCCTTTGCCCGCCACGGCCGGCCGAACCATGGCGGACTGCCGGCGTGGCCGGGCTATTCGACCGATACGCGCGCCACAATGATCTTCGACACGACGTGCCGGATCGAGAACGACCCCTACGGCACCGAACGACTTGTATGGGAGACAAGGCCATGAAAATCACCGACGTCACGCTCACGCTGTTCGCTTGGGATGACATTCCGCCGACCACCTACGGCGCTCACAGCCGCTTCTCGGGTTCGAGCGCCTTAGGACTGCTGCGGATCCTCACCGACGACGGCGTCGAGGGGAATGCCTTCCTGGGCTCGGCCTCCAACTCGGCGACGACGGACGGTCATGGGCTCATCACCCACCTGAAGCCGATGCTGATGGGCCGCAATCCGCTGCATCGCGAAGCGCTCGTCCAGGATCTATGGAAGAAGCAGCGCGCCTGCGGCGTGCGCGCGATCGGCGCCGTCGACGTGGCGCTGTGGGACCTTCTAGGCAAGTCGATGGGCCAGCCGATCCACCGGCTGCTCGGCACCTATCGCGAATCGGTGCCGGCCTATGCGAGCTCGGCCGTGATGTCGTCGCCGACCGAATATGCCGAGGAGGCGATGCGCTTCAAGGAGGGCGGCTGGGCTGCCTACAAGATCCATCCGCCGACGCGCTGGAAGGAAGACATCAAGGTCTGCGAGGCCGTGCGCAAGGCGGTCGGCGACTACACGATCATGCTCGACTCGACCTGGAGCTACGACTATCCGGCGGCCGTTCGCGTCGGCCGCGCCGTCGAGGAGATGGATTACTACTGGTACGAGGACCCGCTGGCCGACCAGGACATCTATAACTACGTGAAGCTGAAGCAGCAGCTCTCGATCCCGATCATGGCCACCGAGTATCCCATCACCGGCCTCGATTCCTACCAGCCCTGGATCATGCTGCAGGCGACCGACTTTTTGCGCGGCGATGTGGCCGTCAAGGGCGGCATCACCACCCTGGTGAAGACGGCGCATCTCGCCGAGTCCTTCCGCATGAACTACGAGGTCCACCACGGCGGCAATTCGCTGAACAACGTCGCCAACCTGCATGTCATCGCCTCGATGAAGAACACGAACTTCTTCGAGGTACTGCTGCCGGATGCGGCACAGAAATACGGGCTGGAGCACGACATCGTCGTCGGCCGTGACGGCATGGTGCATGTGCCCAACGGCCCCGGCCTGGGTGCGACCATCGATTTCAAGCTGATCGAGCGGAAGAAGGTGGCGGTGTTGACGTAACATGATCATCGATTGCCACGCTCACATCTTCACGCACTGGATCGGCGCCTGCGGACATCCGTCGCGCGAGGTCCACAAGCGCTACCTGCAGCGCGTCGTGACCCGCACAGTGGCACCTACCTTCCGCCTTCGAGATGGCGCGCGCGTCGACACCAAGGCGCTGTTCCGGGCAGGAGAGGAGAGCTGGAGCGGGCTCAACGACGTCGATTTCCGCGTCGGCCGTTTCGGCCAGCTCGAGTTCACGCACGAGGGCGAGGATTACGGCGTCCAGTACATGCCCGTGGGCATGCAGGAGCAGGTGGCGCCGCCCGAGCTCATGCTGGCGCAGATGATGAACGCCGGCGTCGATCATTGCATCCTGCAGGCGGGCGGCGGCTACGGCGCGATGACCGACATGAATGCCTTCGCCGGGCGGCAATACCCCGAGCGCATCACCGGGTTGATGCATGTCGACGAAGCGATGGCGGGCAAGCCCCAGCAGCTCGCCGAGGTCGATCGCGCGGTCGATGAGCTTGGATTGCGCGGTCTCTACTTCGGGGTCGATGCGATGAGCCGCCATGGCTTCCCGTGGGCACTCGACGCCGACGAAATGGCGCCGTTCTGGGACAAGCTCGCGCAGCGGGACATCCTGCTGTGCTTCGAGATGAGTTCGGGGCCGGGCTACGACTTGGCGGGCTACATGGCGAACCTCTCCGCGTTCGGTCGCGTGCTGAAGCGCCATCCCGGCTTGCGCGTGCACATGGCGATGAGCCCACCGATTGCGTTCTTTGCGCGCAACGGCCGCTACCAGTTCCCCGACGAGGCGCTCACTGTCTGGCGCCACGAGCCGATGGTGCTCGAGCTGATGTTCCCGATCACCTATGGCGGGGTGTGGGACTACCCCTATCCCGAGGCGCAGGTGCTGATCGAAGACATGAAGAACCAGTTCGGCGCGCACCGGCTGATCTGGGGCTCCGACATGCCGAACGTGGAGCGGTTCTGCACTTATAAGCAGTCGCTCGACTATGTGAGGCGGTACTGCCCGTTCCTGACGGCGCGCGAGAAGGACCTGATCCTGGGCGACACCTGCGCGGCCTTTTACGGGATCGGCTAACGTCTGGTCAGACGACGGTGCGATGCCGCTCGACGCAGGTCGCCAGGACCGTGTCGAGCGGCTGGCTCCACCAGCGCTCGGAGAAGATTTCGGCTTCGGAGAAGCCTGCGAAGCCCGCGTCTTCGACCGCTTGCCGGATGCGGCGCAATTCGATCACGCCGTCGCCCATCATGCCGCGGTCATTCAAAAGGTCGGTGGTCGGCACCAGCCAGTCGCAGACGTGGTAGGCGAGCAGCCGCTGGTCGCGGCCGGCGCGGGCGATGCCAGCGTAGAGATCCGGATCCCACCACGTGTGATAGACGTCGACCGCGACGCCCAGCGCACCGCTGCGGCCGCCGGGATCGAGGCTGTCGGCGATGTCGAGCGCCTGGGCCAGCGTGTTCACCGCGGCGCGGTCGGCGGCGTACATCGGATGCAGCGGCTCGATTGCCAGCGGCAGCCTGGCCGTGCGGGCATAGGCCAATAGCTCGGCGATGCCGTCCTCGATCATGGCCCGCGCCGCGACAAGGTCCTTCGATGGCGTCGAGCCGGGGCGAGCGTATTGCGGCAGGCCGCCCGCCACCAGGATGAGGCAGGGCGCGCCCATCGCCGCGGCCTCGTCGACTGCACGCCGGTTGTCGTCGCGCGCCGCGGTGCGGTGCTCGCCCGAGGCCGGGAACAAACCGCCACGGCAATAGCCAGAAAGTTTCAGGCCGGCGTCCTTGACCAGGCGGACGGCCCGGTCGAGGCCGACGCTCGCCACCTGGTCGCGCCACGGGCTGATAGCTGGAATGCCGTGACGCGCGCAGGCTTCTAAGATGGCTAAAAGATCGCCCTGGCGCCGGACGGTCGCCGTGTTGACCGAGAGATGGCGCGGGCCGTCGCTGAAATCGCGCATCGGCTCAGGTCGCGATGCCGCGCACGGCGAGGACGGCCTTCATGCGCGCCGCGGCCTGCTCGGGATCGCGAAACAGCCCCGCCTTGTCGGCCAGCCGGAACAGCTCGGCGAGATGCAGCGTCGAGCGCGCACTCTCCTGGCCGCCGACCATGGTGAAATGGTCCTGATGGCCGTTGAGATAGGCCATGAACACGACGCCGGTCTTGTAGAACTGCGTCGGCTTGCGGAAGATATGCCGCGACAGCGGCACCGTCGGCGCAAAGATGGCGTGGAACTTCTTGAGGTCGTTGCCGGCCAGCGCCGAGAGCGCAGCGGTGGCGGCAGGTGCGATGGCGTCGAAGATGCCGAGCAGGGCGTGCGAATAGCCCTGGTCGTCGCCCGCGATCAGTTCGGCATAATTGAAGTCGTCGCCGGTATACATTTTTACGCGCTTGTCGAGCCGGCGGCGCATGGCGATCTCCTTGTCCTTGTCGAGGAGGGAGATTTTTACGCCGTCGATTTTCGCCGCCGACCGGTTGATGACGTCCAGCGCCGTTTCCATCGCCGGGGCGAAATCGGCCGAACCCCAGTAGCCGGCAAGTGCTGGATCAAACATGTCGCCCAGCCAATGGATGATCACAGGCTCGCGTACCTGGCCCAGAACGCGATCATAGACGCGGGCATAGTCGTCGGGCGATTTCGCGACCCGCACCAGGGCGCGGGACGCCATCAGGATGATGCGGCCGCCGACCGCCTCGATGGAAGCGATCTGCTCTTCATAGGCGCGGATGACCTCGTCGACCGAGCGCACGGCGCCGAGGTCGAGATGGTCCGTGCCGGCGCCGGAGAAGACGACGGCGCCGGTACGGCCGCGCGACGCCGCGACCGAGCGCTTGATCAGCTCCAGCGCCATCTTCCAGTCGAGCCCCATGCCGCGCTGGGCAGTGTCCATGGCTTCAGCGACGCCGAGACCAAGGTCCCAGAGATACTCGCGGTAGGCGATGGTGCGGTCCCAGTCGGGCGCGGCCTGCAGCCAGGGATCGATGTCGGCGTTGGGATCGGCCACGACGTGGGCGGCGGCCAAAGCGACCCGGTTGAGCGGTCGCGTCACGCGGTCGGGGAAATGCGCGGCCGTCGACAGCGTGTAGGGCGAGAGGTGGCCGCCGAGCGCGGGCAGGGGCAGGACGATCGACATGGAAGCCTCCCTAGATTTTCAGCCTCAGACTTCCAGAGGGGGAACATCGACCCAGCGCCGTTCCTTCCAGCTCTGATGCGCGCATTCGACGAGCTGCACGCCCTTGGCGCCTTCGACCAGCGTGTGCGGGAAGGGCGCATCCTCGACGACGTGGCGGATGAACATCTCCCACTCGGCCTTGAAGCCGTTATCGTAGACGACGTTGTCGGGTACCTTCTGCCAGCTGTCGTAGAAATCGATGGTCTGCTTCTGGTCGGGGTTCCACACCGGCCGCGGCGTGGCGGTGCGCGGCTGGATCATGCAGTCGCTCAAGCCGGCGACCGCGGAGCCCAGCGTGCCGTCGACCTGGAAAGTCACGAGATCGTCGCGATAGACGCGCACCGCCCAGCTCATGTTGATGTGGGCGATCACGCCGCCCTCGAGCTGAAAGCTGGCGTAAGCCGCATCGTCGGCGGTCGCGGCGTAGCGCTTGCCGGCCTCGTCGACCCGCTCGGGAATATGGGTTGCCGCGATGCAAGACACCGACTGGACCTTGCCGAACAGATTGTCGAGCACGTAGCGCCAGTGGCAGACCATGTCGAGCACGATGCCGCCGCCATCCTCGGTGCGGTAGTTCCACGACGGCCGCTGGGCCGCCTGCCAGTCGCCCTCGAACACCCAGTAACCGAACTCGCCGCGCACCGAGAAGATGCGGCCGAAGAAGCCGGAGTCGCGCAGCATCTTGATCTTCTGCAGGCCGGGAAGGAACAATTTGTCCTGCACCGTGCCATTCTTGACGCCCTTCTGCTTGGCCAGCCGGCAGATCTTCAGCGCCTCGGCGAGGTTGGTGGCGATCGGCTTCTCGCAATAGATGTGCTTGCCGGCGTTGATAGCCTTTTCGAGCAGGGTCGGGCGCATCTGCGTCGTAGCCGTGTCGAAGAAGATGTGGTTCTTGGCACTGGCGATCTCGGCGTCGACGTCGGTGCTCCAGCGCAAGCCCCCGTGCTGCTCGGCCAGCGTCTTCACCTTGTCGGCGCTGCGGCTGACCAGCACCGGGTCGAGCTGGACCCGCGAGCCGTCCGACATCAGCACGCCGCCCTGGGCGCGGATCGCCGCGACCGAGCGGATCAGGTGCTGGTTGACGCCCATGCGTCCGCTGACGCCGTTCATGATGAGGCCGAGAGTGCGTGTCGCCATGAGCCATTTCCTCGATGGGGGTCTTTGCGCCCCCAAGTAACCAGATGGTTAATTGCTCCTATAGGCCGCCCGGCTTGTCAAGCCGGGCTCAGGATTTCCGCGCCGAGGTTGCGCTGATCGCCCGCAGCACGAAGCCAACCACGTGTTCTATTCGCTGGTTGAGGGCCCTGCGCGCCTTGAGGTCGCGCGCGAACACCACCGTCAGCGTGTGGATGTTGGAGACGTAGAAGAAGCAGAGCGAGGCGATCGAGATGTATAGTTGCAGCGGATCGATCCCCGGACGCGTGACGCCGAGCTTTTGGCCCTTCCTGAGGATCCGCCCCACCGTGGCCACGACGGCCGAATTCATGTCGGGCATCTGCAGCGACTTCTTGAGGTGTAGCGCGCGGTGGAGGTTCTCGGTGTTGAGCAGCGCCACGAAGCTCGGATTGGCGTTGAAGTAGGCCCAGGTGAAGCGCACCAGCCGCTCGACCGCGGCCAGCGGCTCGAGTTCCTCGAGCCGGAGTTCGCGCTCGGCCGTCCTGATGTCGGCGTAGGCGCGTTCGAGCGTGGCGAGATAGAGCGCTTCCTTGTTGCCGATATAGTAGTAGAGCAACCGCTTGTTGGCCTGCGCCGTCCGGGCAATCCGGTCGACCCGCGCGCCCATGTAGCCGTGGTCGGCGAATTCGAGCCGGGCCGCCGCCAGGATGCGGAGCTTGGTGGCGCCCGCGTCGCGAACCGCAAGCTTGAGGCGGGGTGTCTTGCCGTGAGGTGTCTTGTCGTCGTGCCGTTTCATCTTGTTATCCCAACCGAACCAAGGGACGCTTGGCCGGTGACAATCTCCCTCTACATCGACGCCGACGCCTGCCCGGTCAAGGCGGAGATCTACCGCGTCGCCGAACGCTACGGGCTGAAAGTCTATGTGGTGAGCAACGCCTACATCAACGTGCCGCGCGATCCGCGCATCGAGCGCGTGGTGGTCAGCGACGGCTTCGATGCCGCCGACGACTGGATCGCCGAACGCGTCGGGCCTGGGGATATTGTGATCACCTCGGACATTCCCCTGGCCGACCGCAGCCTGAAAAAGGGCGCGGCGGCGATCGGCTCGACCGGCGTCGCCTTCACCACCTCGTCGATCGGCATGGCGATGGCTAGCCGCGAGCTGATGTCCAACCTGCGGGCGATGGGCGAGGCGACGGGCGGTCCCAAGCCGATGAGCCAGCGCGACCGCTCGCGCTTCCTGTCGACGCTCGACGAGACGATCCAGAAACTGCGGCGGGCGGAACGCCCCGGCTGAAGTGCCGTCTCAGGGCCGGTCGAGCCAGACGTCCTCGAGGCGGAAGCCGTTGTACATGCTGTTGGTGTGCGAGACGTAGCCCCTGACATAGGGCTGCCAGCAGGTTGCGGCGCGGTTCCACATGATCGGCGGCCGCGCGCCGTCGGCTAGGAGCTTGGCATCGATGTCCCATACCAGCTGGCGGCGCTTTTCGATGTCGGGCTCGGACGACTGGACGTCGAACAGCCGTTCGATCTCCGGATTGCAGTAGCCGTTGTAGTTGCGTTCCGACCGGCAGGAGAAATTCTCGTAGAAGGCCTGGTCGGGATCGTCGACGCCGTTGCCCGTGGTGTTGACGGCGACCGAATAATCCTTGCGATTGAGCCGGGTGAACCAGTGCGAGGTCTCGACGACGTCGAGCGTCGCGTGGATGTGGATCTCCCTGAGCTGGTCGATCAGAATCTGCGACGGATTCCTGTAAAGCGCGATGCCGCGCGTCGCGACCTTCATCTGCAGGCGGTTGTTCTGGTCGTAGCCTGCCTTGGCCATCAGGGCGCGGGCCAACTCGCGGTTCTCCACGACATCGGGCCCATAGCCCTCGATGGCCGCCAGCCTCTCCGGCGGCATGCCCCACAGGCCGTCGCCCTGCGGCTGCAGGGTGCCGCCGATCTCGCCCTCGCCGCCGTTGACGGCAGCGATGAAGGCCTTGCGGTCGAGCGCCAGAGATAGCGCGCGGCGGATGTCGGGATTGTCGAAGGGAGCGGCGTGGCGATTGACCAGCAGGTTGGTATTGTTGTTCATCGACGCGGTCTCGCACACCACCCTCGACGACGGCCGCCTGGCCTCGCGAAGCTGCGGGATCGTCACTTCCCAGGGGAAGGTGATATCGAAGCGCCCGGCGAGGAAGCTCAGCAACGCCGTCTGGGGGCTGCTGACGATGGTGAATTCGATGCCGTCGAGATAGGGCCGCTTCGGCTTCCAGTAATCCGGGTTGCGCACCAGCTTGACGCGATCGAACTGCACGAACGAGTCGAACTTGAACGGCCCCGTGCCGATCGGCCTGACGCGCATCTGCGCGGCGGGGATATGGCAGGGGTAGATCGGCGAGAAGCCCGAGGCGAGCAGCGACAGCAGCGACGGCTGCGGCCGGTTGAGATAGATCGTGACCTCGTGGTCGCCGCTGCTGTGGACGTAGTTGATGTTGCGATACCACGCGGCACGCGGGTTGCGCCGCAGTTTGTCGCGGTTGCGGCCGGTCAGGAGGCCGAAGGTGCATTCCACGTCGGACGAGGTGAAGGGCAGGCCGTCGTGCCAGCGTACGCCCTTGCGCAGCTTGAAGGTGAGCTCGGTCCCGTCGTCGTTCCAGCTCCAGGACTCGGCGAGGTCGGGGACGATTGTGTCCTCGCTGTTCTGGAGCTTCGCCTGGTCGAACAGGACGAGGTTGTTGAACACCGGCATGAAGGGCACGACGGTCGAGGCGGTCGACTCCTCGTGGATCGAGGCGCTCGGAGGATTGTCGCGATGGAACATGCGGAGCACGCCGCCGTTCTTCTGGGCAAGCGCCGCCTCGCTCGTGCACAGTAGTGCAACGATCAAGCTGCCGATCAGGACGTGCGGACGCATTTTCTTGAACCCATTACGCTCGACACCCAGCGCCATAACCCCGGTATCGTTAACAGAGAGTACAACGCTTCAGCACCAGCGATAGTTTCATTCGTGCACACCCGATTCGCATGCGCCCTGCAAGCGAGGCGATAAGGCAACAGCGTCGATGAAGAAACAAACGATACAGATGTGTCTCAGGCGGCCTTCGTCCGGCGCATGGCGCGCGAGTAGCGCGGGCAAACCTCCTGGGCGAAGCGGGTCATCATGCGCTGGCGGAGTTCGATCGGCGTGCCGGGCGTGGCGCACGACACCATGAAATAGTTGAAGCCGAGGGCGACCAGCTGGTCGATGCGCCGGCAGATTGTCTCCGGACTGCCGACCAGGTTTGAGTCCATGAACGGGCCGAGCTCGGCAGGGTCGGTGAGCTTGCGCAGGTTGGCGAACATGCGGCTGAAGTCCTGGTACTCCGGGATGTCGGCCCACGGGTTGGCGTCGGACTCATAGTGCGTGCACTGCAGATCGAAGTAGGGCGGGTAATGATGGCGGCCGAGCGCTCGCGCCTCCTCGTCGGTGTCGGCGATGAACAGCTTGACCGAGATCGGCAGGATCGCGTCTTGCGCCGCGGCGCCGGCCCGCGCCCGCCAGCGCTCCAGGATCCTGGCCAGCAGTCTGTCGGGAAAGGTCGACAGGCAGATCGGCGCCACGCCGAGGTCGCCCATCACTTCGGCGCTGGCCGGGCTGCCGATGGCGCCGTAGAAGCGCACCTTCTTGGCGCCCGGCTCGGGCCGGATGCGGATCGGCTGCGTGATGTTCCAGAACGGACCTTCGTGGGTGAAGGGCTCGCCCGCCAGGCCCTTCTCGACGAGGCGGTAGCATTCGGCGAAGCGGGCGCGCGCCTCGTTCATGTCGACGTTATAGGCGTCGTACTCCATCTTGGCGGTGCCGCGGCCGATGCCGAGATGCAGCGTGCCGCGCGTCATGCTGTTCAGCATGGCGATTTCCTCCGCGAGGCGGAGTGGGTGGTACCAGGGCAGCACCAGCACCGAGGTGCCGAGCGAGAGGTCGGGAAAGGCCGCCGCGATGTGCGCCATGAAGAGGAGCGGGCTCGGCGTCGGATAGTAGTCGCTGAAATGGTGTTCCAGCAGCCAGGCCGCGTCGAAGCCGAGCTTCTGGCCGAGCGCGCAGTCGTCCATGACCTCGCGGTAGAGCGCCTGGTCGGACTTGTGGACGTCGCTGGCCGGTGCCGCCTGGAAGCCGAACGAGATGTCGCTCATCGATTGTTTCCTTGTGGCCGTTTCCCCTCTTCGAGCCCTGACTATATAAAGCCGGACGGAAGATGGGGAGGGCTGGATGATTTCTTCGATGATGCGCCGCATGGCGGTATTGGGCTTGGTGTTGACGGCTCTCCTGCCAGGCACCGCCCAGGCCCAGAAGAAGCTCGTGGTCTACACGTCCAACGAAAACACCCTGAACGACCTGGTGTTCGGCGCCTTCACCAAGGAGACCGGCATCGCGGTCGAGCCGGTGGTCGCCGGATCGGGCGTGGTGGTCCGCCGCCTGCAGGCCGAAAAGGACCGCCCGTTGGGTGACCTCATCTGGGGCGTGAGCCGGTCGCTGCTGCAGACCAACCAGACCCTGCTGGCGCCCTACGCCTCCAAGAACAAGGACGCCATTCCCGTCGAGTACCGCGATCCCACCGACCTGTGGATCGGCAACAACCTGCATCTGCTGGTGATCCTGCAGAACACCAAGATCCTGCCGGCCGACCAAGGGCCGAAGACCTGGAACGACCTGCTCGACCCGAAATGGAAGGGCAAGATCGCCTTCACCGACCCGGCCAACTCCGGCTCGGCCTACACCACGGTCACCCTGCTGGTCGACCTCTGGGGCGGCGGCGAGGCGGGCTGGAAGAAGGTCGCGGCGCTGTTCAAGAACCTCAAGGTGCTGAACCGCTCGTCGCTGGTCTTCCAGGGTGTCGGCAACGGCGAGTATCCGCTGGGCATCTCGCTGGAATATGCCGGCCCGATGTGGGCGGCGGGCGGCGCGCCGGTCAAGGTGATCTATCCCGCCGACGGCACGGTCGCGGCGATGGAGGGCGTGGGCATCATCAAGGGCGGCCCCAACCCGGCCGAGGCCAAGGCGTTCGTCGACTTCGTCAACCGCAAGGACGTGCGCGAGATGATCCTGAAGGCGACCTACCGCCGCCCGACGCGCACCGACCTCGACCTGGCGACCCTGCCGGGCAACATGCCGCCGCTCGCCTCGCTGAAGATGCTCAACTACGACGAGGCCGGCTGGACCGACAAGCGCAAGGAAACGCTCGAACGCATCAAGGACGTGCTCCAGGAGTCGCGCTGAGCGTGACCGGCATCGTCATTGAAGGCGCGGCCCGCTCGTTCGGTTCGGTCCGCGCGGTCGACGGGGTGGACCTCACCGTTGGCGACGGCGAGTTCTTCACCCTTCTGGGGCCGTCGGGCTGCGGCAAGACCACCTTGCTGCGCATGATCGCCGGTTTCTGCGAGCTCGATGCTGGCGAGATCCGCTTTGGTGCCAGGCGCATCGACCAGCTGCCGGCGCACACGCGCGACATCGGCATGGTGTTCCAGAACTATGCGGTGTTCCCCAACCTGACGGTGGCGGGCAACGTCGCCTATGGGTTGAAGGCACGGAAGGTGGCAGGGGCCGAGCTCGCCAAGCGGGTCGACGAGGCGCTGGCGCTGGTCCAGCTCGCGGGCTACGGCGAGCGCTGGCCGCACCAGCTCTCGGGCGGCCAGCTCCAGCGCGTCGCCATCGCCCGTGCGCTGGTGATCCGCCCGCAGGTGCTGCTGTTCGACGAGCCGCTCAGCAACCTCGACGCAAGGCTCCGCGTCAGCATGCGGGCCGAGATCCGCGAGCTGCAGAAATCGCTCGGCATCACCGCGATCTACGTCACGCACGACCAGGAGGAGGCGATGTCGGTCTCCGACCGCATCGCGCTGATGCAAAGCGGCAAGCTCGAGCAAGTCGGCGCCCCGGCCGATATCTACCGCAATCCGGCGTCGCGCTTTGCCGCCGAATTCATGGGCACCACCAATCTTCTATCGGTGGGCGCGCTGCGGCCCGAGGCGCTGCGTCTTGCCGCCGATGCACCGGCCGGATGGCCGCGTCTCGCCGGCGTGCTCGTGCGCGCCGAGATGCTGGGTCCGATCACGCGACTGGACGTGCGGCTGTCCGACGGCACCCTTGTGCGAGCGGCGCTGCTCGACGACCCCGGCAGGTCGATGATCGCGGGTGATACCGTCACATTCGCTTACGATCCGGCGCGGCTGACGGTATTGCCTTGAGGCTCGCCATCCCGCACCAGCAGCGGATGCCGCTGGCCATCGCGGCCCTCGGCTTCCTCTTTCTCGGCCTGTTCCTGCTCTATCCGCTGTTCAATGTCTTCAGCGCCAGCGTGCTCGACGCCGAGGGCGAGAAATTCACCTTCGCCAACTATCTGAAGGTGCTCGGCCGGCCGTTCTATCGCGCCGCCGTCACCAACACGCTGACCATCGGCGTGATTGCCACGATCACCACGACGCTCATCTCGGTGCCGTTCGCCTTTGCGCTCGCCCGCCTGCCGGTGCCGGGCAAGGCCGTGATCCTGGCGCTCGCCGCCATGCCGCTGGTGCTGCCGTCCTTCGTCAGTGCCTACGCCATCGTGCTGCTGCTGGGCCGCGCCGGCATCGTGACGCAATGGCTGAATTCCTGGGGCATCGGCTTCGGCTCGATCTACGGCGCCGGCGGTATCGTGCTGGTCTATACGCTGACGCTCTATCCCTACGTGCTGCTGCCGACCATGGCGGGTTTCCGGGCAGTCGATGTCTCGGTCGAGGAGGCAGCGCAAAGCCTCGGCTCCTCGCCGCGCCGCACGCTGTGGACCGTGACGCTGCCCATCGTCATCCCCTCAATCCTGGCGGGCGGGTTGCTGGTCTTCATCGAGACGCTGGAGAATTTCGGCGTGCCCTTCGTGCTGGCCGAGGACATGCCGATCTTTGCCGTCGAAGCTTTCAAGCTCTTCATCGGCGAGACGGCGCCCAACCCGTCGTCGGCTGGCGTGCTGGGCGTGCTGCTGATCCTGACGACGGCGGCCGTGCTGCTGATCCAGCGCCGCTACCTCTCGGCCCGCCGCTTCGCCACCGGCACGCGTGCCGCCCCGCCGATCCTGAAGGTCGGTCTCGGCCTGCGTATTGCGGCAGCGGTCTATTGCTGGACGGTGGTGCTGCTGGCGCTGGTGCCGTTCTTCGCCATCGTCGTGCTGTCGTTCATGGAGTTCCGCGGCCCTGTGCTCCATCCCAACTTCAGCCTCGACAATTTCCGCATCCTGTTCGACCGCTCGATGCGGCCGCTGATCAACACCCTATTGTTCGCCACCCTGGCGGCGATGGCAGTCACCCTGGTCGGCGTGCCGATCGCCTATGTGGTGACGCGCGTGCGCTCGACCCTGGCGACGGTACTCGACGTCGTGGCCACCTTGCCCTTCGCCATCGCCGGCACCGTGCTCGCCATCGGCTTCGTCGTGTCGTTCAACAGCGGCTGGCTGATCCTGACCGGCGGGCCGCTGATCATGGTGCTGGCCTACACGGTGCGGAAGGTGCCGTTCGCGGTGCGCTCCTCGAGCGCCATCCTCCACCAGATCGATCCCTCGCTCGAGGAGGCCTCGATCAGCCTCGGCCGCTCGCCGCTGCAAACCTTCGCCCGCATCCTGGTGCCGCTGATGCTGGGCGGCATCCTGAGCGGCTTCGTGCTGACCTGGGTGACGGTGGCGTCGGAACTCAGCGCCACGGTGGTGCTCTACAGCGGCCCGTGGCGGACCCTGACGGTGGTGATGTTCCAGGCGCTGGAAAGCGGCGGCGGCGGCGTCGCCACGGCCGCCGCCTCGACGCTGATCGTGGTTACCCTGCTGCCGATCGCGCTGCTCTACCGGCTGGTCCGGCGCTACGAACTGTCATGAAGGGGGCGGCAGCCCTAGAATAGCCTCACAATCCCAAGAGGGTGCGGTTGCCCGCATCCTCTCGCGCCTTAGCGCGTTGAAATCGGGGCCATGGCTATGGGTAAGCGCACGAAGATCGGCATTTGGACGGCAGCCGTCGCGGGCGTGCTGGCGCTTGCCTGGAGTGCCGCACCCTACCTTGTCAATGCGGAGGCTTTCAAGCCAGCCATGATCGAGGCCGTCAAGGAAGCCACCGGGCGCGAACTGGTGGTCGACGGGCCGATCGAGCTGTCGATGTACCCGGTGCCCGGCATTTCCGCGCGGCAGGTTCATTTCGCCAACGCCACCGGTACCAAGGGTGCGCAGATGCTCGACGTGCACCGCGTGATCGTGCGGCCGTCGCTGCTTGCCCTGCTGCAGGGGCGGATCGAGGTCGGCACGCTGGTCCTGTTTCGGCCGACGATCGTGCTCGAGGCCGATGCGGACGGAAAGCCGAATTGGGAATTCACGCCGGGCGCGGGTGCCGCCCAGGTGGCCGGTGCGCCTGCCACGGGCTTCCATCTGGCGATCGGCCAGCTTGCCATCGTCCGCGGCACGCTGAGCTACACCGATCCCCGCACCGGCAAGACGACCGTCGCCGAGGAGGTCCGCGCCCAGGCGTCGGTGGGTTCGTTCGACGGCCCCTTCGCCATCGCTGGTACGGCGACCGTGAACGGCATTCCCCTGACGCTCGACCTCAAGGTCGGGCAGCGCACCGAGAAGGGCAGCGACATCGCGGTCAAACTGGAACTCGCCAGCGGCAAGCTCGGCTTCACCGGCATATGGTCCGGGTCCGGCCCATCCGGGCGTATCGCCGGCCACCTGTCGGTGGCGACCGGGCTTCTGACCGATTTCATCTCCGCGCTCGTCACCGTTTCCGGACAGGAGAAGCCGGCCTTCGATTCCTCCGTCGTCGGCCGATTCGCCTTCGACGGCGGCGTTGACGTGTCGCCGGAGCGGGTGGCCATCACCGACTTCAAGATGACGATCGGCGACGAGATCGCGACCGGCTCGCTGGCACTCTCGTCCAAGCCCACGCTGCTGCTTGATGGCCATGTGGCGTTGGCCAAGGTCGATCTCGACAAGTGGCTCGAGCTGCTCTCCCAGCCCGGTCTGCTGCCGATCGCAAAGCCTGCGCCCGCTGCCGCGGCAACCCCCGACAAGCCCGCGCCGGTAGCAACGCCAGCCAAGCCCGCGCCGGAGGCAACGCCGACCAAGCCCGCGCCGGCAGCAACGGCAGCCAAGCCCGCGCCGGAGGCAACGCCGGCCAAGCCCGCGCCGGCGGCAACGCCGGCCAAGCCTGCACCGGCGGCAACGCCGGCCAAGCCGCCCGCAACACCGCCTGCCGCCGTTGCACGCTCGCCCTTTCCGCCAGAACTAGACGTGTCGGTGAAGATCGACGTTGCCGAGTTGCTCTACCGCAAGCGTTTGATCCGCGACCTGTCGATGGCCTTCGACATCCGCAAGGGCGTCATAGCGCTGCCGCACTTCAGGGCGGCCCTGCCGGGCGACATGACGTTGCGGGCGAGCGCGGCGGCGACCGGCGATCCCGCCAAGCCTGCCGCCGGCGGCGAGTTCAGCCTGAATGGCCCGAAGCTGCGCGAGACCCTGAAGTGGCTCGACATCGACGTCTCAGGCGTCCCGCCGGACCGTCTGCAGACGCTGAGCGGTCACGGCAAGATCGTGACGGTCGCCGACAGACTGCAACTGACCGAAGCCACCTTCGCCCTCGACGGCGTGAGCGCGACCGGCGGCGCCAGCGTCACCATGGGCGTGCCTGTCGTGGTGGCGGCGCAGATCCAGATCGACCGCTTCGACCTCGACGCCTACATGCCCCAACAGGCGACGGGATGGTCGGCGGTATTGCCCACTGCGTCCGCGACGCCGGTTGCCGCAACGGTCCCGGTGGCCGCCAATGTCCCGGCCGATCCGGCGGCGCCCAGCTTCGGGCTGAAGGCCAAGATCGCCAACCTGATCTATCGTGGCCAGCCGCTGAAGGGCGTCGAGGCCGACGTGGTGGCCCAAGGCCGGCTGCTCAAGCTGAACGGCCTCAAGGTCGCCGACCTGCTGGGCGCCAAGGCCGACCTCAAGGGACAGGTGAGCGATTTCGGCACGGCGCCGCGCTTCGACATCACCTTCAACGCTTCCGCACCGGATGCGGACAAGCTGCTCGACTACGCGGAGCTGCCCAAATTCCTGAACGGCAAGATCGGGGCGGCATCGGTCAGCGGCGGCGTGGCGGGAACGATGGACGCGCTGGCGCTGCGCAACCTCGCCGTCACCATGCTGGGCGCCACGGCGCATGCCACCGGCAACCTCGTGCTGGGCGAGAAATTCCGTTTCGATTTCTCAAGCTTCGATATCGGCACGGCGGATGCGAGCCGGCTGGTGTCGGTTGCCACCGGCCGCAACCAGACCGGCATCGGGGCGATCTCCGCCGCCGGCAGTTTCAAGGGCAATACCGATCGCGCGACGTTCGAGGGAAATCTCCAGGCGCTGTCGACGGCAATGACGGGCAAGATCGACTCGACCCTGGGAGCCCGGCCGAACATCACGGCGAATCTGAAAATCCCGGGGACGCTCGACTTCGACAAATGGTTGGGCGTCTCGTCCGGCGGCGTGGCTCCGGCCGCGCCGGGTCAGGCCGCGCCGCCCGCGCCCCAGGCGGCGGGCCAGGCGCCGGCCGCGGTCTCGCGGTCAACCACCGGCAAGGCCATCGACCTGTCGGCGCTCCGCGCCTTCGACGCCTCGCTGACGCTCTTCACCAGCGCCATCGCGGTCGGGTCGGTGCAGGTGACCTACGCCGATCTCTCGGCCACCCTCAAGAACGGTGTCTTCAAGATCGCCAAGCTCACGGGGCAGTTCTACGGCGGCGCCGTCGACTTCACCGGCACGGTGGATGCATCCAAGCAGACGCTGGCGGTGGATCTCAACGGCAGCCTGCAGGGGATCTACCTCGGCGAGATGATGCGCGGTGCATCCGGGACCAACACCTTCGGCAACGACAACCTGGGCGTGGCGATCGACGGCAAGATCAGCATCATGAATATCGCCCTCAAGGGCAGCGGGGGTACGCCCGAGGCGATCCGCGATTCGCTCGCCGGAAGCGGGCAGGTCAGCGGCTATCTCTATCCGCTGGTCACCAAGGGATCGCTGTCGTTTGCCTCGTTCGCCACCGGTATCGGCAGCCTCTTCAGCAGCGAGATGGGGTTCAACTCGGCGGTGCTGCAGGGCTTCATCAACCACCAGAACACCGTGACCGGCGAACTCCGCCTCGGCGGCGGCACGCTCAGCCTGCAGAACCACACAGTGCAGGGCCAGAACGCCGTGGCCCTCATCAACAGCCACAACAGCCTGACGACCGCCACCACCGACACCACGATCGGCATCGACACCGGCCGGCGCGGTCCGGCGGATTTCGTCATGACGGTGAAGGGACCGATCTCGTCGCCCACCATGAGCGCGGGGCGCGGCGCGGGCAATTGAGCTCGATCCTCCTCCCCTTGCGCAGCAAGGGGAGGTGTCACCGTCTTACGGTGACGGAGGGGTCATGAGCCGCGTGTTGAGGCCCATGACCCCTCCGCCCGCTACGCGGGCACCTCCCCAGCGTAGCTGGGGAGGAGAATTAAATCCTCAGGCGGCGCGGTTCTTCAGGATTTCCCAGGCGCGCGTGAAAGCCTGCGCCATCTCCTCGGCCGGCACGGCCCCGGAGAACAGGACGTGGCCCTGCAGGGCGAAGCTCGGCACGCCCTGGATGCCGGCGTTGCGGGCCATCTGGTCGCCCGCCAACACTTCTTTGCGGCCTTCGTCGCCGGCCAGCATCGCCAGCACCTCGTCGCGGTCGAGGCCGCCTTTGGCGCCGATCCCGGCCAGGATCTGCTGATCGCCGATGTCGGCGCCATTGCAGAAGTAGCCTTCGAACAGCGCCTCGACGACGGCGTCCTGCACGCCCTTCTGGCCGGCGAAGCGGATCAGCCGATGCGCGTTCACGGTGTTGGGCGTCCGCGTGATACGGTCGAGATGGAATTCCAGGCCGACGGTGGCGGCGGTCTCGGTGATGCGCTGGTCGAGCTGCTGCGAACGCTCGAGGCTGCCGAACTTGGCGATGCGGTACTGCTTGCGCTCGACACCTTCGGGCGGCATCTCGGGATTGAGCTGGAAGGGATGCCAGGCGACAGTGACGGCGCAGTGCTTGGTGACGAGGAGGTCGAGGGCGCGCTCGAGCTGGCGCTTGCCGATGTAACACCAGGGGCAGATCGCGTCGGAGATGACGTCGATGCGGCCGACAGGCTGGGCCTGGTCCATTGGCTGTTTCCTTTCCCCTATTGCCAATCAGCGTATACCTGCGTGGAATCCCGGGCAACGCGAGGACCTCATGGAAAAGCCGAAATACCACTCTGCGCTGATTGTCGGGACCGGCCCGGGGCTCAGCGCCTCGCTGGCGCGCCTGTTTGCCGGCAACGGCCTCGCCGTGACGCTGGCGGCGCGCCAGACCGACAAGCTCGCTGCACTTGCGAAGGAGACCGGCGCCTCCGTCCATGCCTGCAACGCGGCCGATCACAAGGACGTCGCCGGCCTGTTCGAGGCGCTCGACACCGCCGGCCGGACGCCCGACGTCGTCGTCTACAACGCCAGCAACCGGGTGAGGGGGCCGCTGGTCGATTTGCCGCCCGACGACGTCAAACGCGCCATCGAGATCAGCGCCTTCGGCGCCTTCCTCGTCTCCCAGCAAGCGGCGCGACGCATGCTGCCGAAGAAGCACGGCGCGATCCTGCTCTCGGGCGCCACCGCGGGCGTAAAGGGCTTCGCGCTGTCGGCCACCTTCGCCATGGGCAAGTTCGCGCTGCGTGGCCTCGCGCAGTCGATGGCGCGCGAACTCAGCCCCCAGGGCATCCACGTCGCGCATTTCGTCATCGACGGCGGCATCCGCAGTGCCGCCCGGCCGGTTCCGGCCGATAATCCCGACAGCCTGCTCGATCCTGACGCCATCGCCGAAACCTATTGGGCCACGCTCCAGCAGCACCGCAGCGCCTGGAGCTGGGAGGTCGAGGTCCGGCCCTGGGTCGAGAAGTTTTAGGCTACCACGAGAAGCGCCAGGACAGCGCGCTGCCGACGATGAACTGGTTGCGCGAGCCGCCGGGGCCGGTGACGATCGGAGAATTGGCCGCGACGTCGGCCAGGTAGTTGTAGCTGCCGAAGGCCACGAAAGTGAGCTGATCGTGGATCCGCCACACCGCACTTGTGCCGGCGCCGACGCTGCGCAGGCCGGCGCCGGGATAGTACTGAGCGTAGCCGGAGTTGATCGACTGGCCGGCGTTGACGCCGAAATAGGCCTGGTTGTAGGTACCGTCGGTCACCGAAAGCCGCGGGCCGGCTGACAGAAAGACGGTGTCGCTCAGCCGAAGCTTGCCGTCGATCAGGGCATCGAACACCAGCCCGTTGCTGCCGCCCAGGCCGCGCCGCAGCTCCACCTTGGCCGCGAGGAAGGGCAGGTCGTAGCGCAGGAAGCCGCCGCCCTCGACCGTGAAGGGCACGTTGCCCATGCCGAACAGATAGCCGCCGTCGCCGGCGTTGCGCGGGAAGCGGTAGCGCAGGATCGGCCCAGCCTTGAAGCCGTCGGTGTCGAACAGCGTGGCGCCGACGCCATCGCGCGCCGAGAGGAAGAACTTGTCGCGCTGGAAGCGCAGATCGAGGTTGGGAATCGGCAGGACGCGGTAGTTGGCTGAGCCCTCGAACCACGGCGCCACAACGACGCCCGGCCCGATATCGAACGTCCAGTCCTTGGGCGGTGGGCCGGAAGGCTCGCTGCCGATGGATGATGGTTGGGCCGACGCGGTTCCCGCACACACAGTGACTGTCGCAAGACACAACGCAACTCTGCTTCGCAAACTCATTGGCCCCTCACCTGACTGATGCCTTATACGGGACAACGGGGGGTATGGATGCCGAGTTCCGGCCGGGTCACAGCTTCGACTCGAGCAGACGCCGCGCGACATGCAGATCGTCGACGACCGCCACGCATTTGGCGCGGACCTCGGGCAGCGGCGGCAGGATGTCGGGCACCATGATCGCCATGGTGCCGGCGGCGTGGGCGGCCGTGAGTCCGGTGTTCGAATCCTCGAAGGCGATGCAGTGCCCGGGCGCGACGCCGAGCCTGCGCGCCGCCTCGAGATAGATGTCGGGATGCGGCTTGGCCCTCACGACGTCGTTGCGCGTGGCGAAGGCCTTGAAGCGGTCGTAGAGGCCGGTACGGCCGAGGTGGCGCTCGACCGTGGTGCGGCTGGCGGAGGTGGCGAGCGCCAGCGGCAGGCCGCGGGCAACCAGGAAATCCAGCAGTTCGACTGCGCCGGGCTTCAGCGGGATGGAGGTCTCGAAGCGTTGCCGGACATGGTCCGAGAAATGGATGCGGAAGGGTTCGATGCGAAAGCCCTCGCCGTAATGTTCCTGGATCATGCGATTGCATTCGTGGGAGGCGATGCCGACCATCGAATGGCAGAAATCGAGCGGAATGGTCAGGCCCAGCGCACCGGCGGCGGCCTGCAGGGCATCGATGTAGACCGACTCGCTGTCGATCAGCAGGCCATCCATGTCGAAAAGGACGGCTTCGACGGGTTTCTCGAACATGGTTTCGTTCTAAGCTCCGGGCCGGAAACGGCAAGCGGGAGAAAAATTCATGCGCATCCATAACCTATATGTCGACGCAAAAGGCGAAACTCACTTCCGTGACATCGAAGTCGAATGGAAGAACGAAGGCCGCGGCGGCAAGACCTCGGCCATGCTGCCCGCGACCGGCATCATCTTCCGCGAGACGCCGGGCACCTACGACTACGAATGGCATCCCGCGCCGCGCCGGCAGTACATCATCAACCTCGATGCCGGCGTCAGCATCCAGGCGAGCGACGGCGAGACCCGCATCATCGGCGCCGGCGAAGTCATCCTGGTCGAGGACACCCACGGCAAAGGCCACTGCTCGAAGGCCATCGAAGGCAAGCTCCGCCACTCCATCTTTGTTCCCATTGAGTAGGTCACCATGAACGTCCAGACCCCGATTGATCCGACCAACCAGCTCGTCGAGCAGGCCAAGCGCGTGCTGCCGGGCGGCAGCTTCGGCAACATGCCGGTCGAGGTGATCCTGAAGGAGGGCAAGGGCGGCCGGGTCTGGGACGAGGCCGGCAAGGAATATGTCGACTTCCTGCTGGGGTCGGGCCCGATGTTCGTGGGCCATGCCCATCCCGAGGTGACGGCGGCGGTGCAGGCCCAGGTGCCGCTCGGCACCACCTTCTTCGGCAACAACCGCCACGGCATCGCGCTGGCCGAGGCCATCGTCGAGGCCGTGCCCTGTGCCGAGCAGGTGCGCTTCGTCTGCTCCGGCACCGAGGCCGATCTCTACGCCATGAGGGCGGCGCGCGCCTTCCGGAAGCGCGACAAGATCCTGAAGTTCGAGGGCGGCTATCACGGCATGAGCGACTATGCGTTGGTGTCGCTGGCGCCCAAGAACCCGGGCAATTTTCCGCGCGGCTCGATCGACTCGGCTGGCATTCCGAAGTCGGTGGCCGACGAGATGGTGGTCGCGGCCTTCAACGACATCGACATGGTGCGAAGCCTGATCGAGGAACAGAAGGACGAGCTGGCGGGCGTCATCGTCGAGCCGTTCCAGCGCCTGATCCCGCCCAAGCCGGGCTTCCTGCAGGCGCTGCGGGAAGTGACCGCCGAGCACGGCATCCCGCTGATCTTCGACGAGGTCGTGACCGGCTTCCGCTTCGCCTATGGCGGCGCGCAGGAATATTACGGCGTCACGCCTGACCTCTGCACGCTCGGCAAGATCGTGGGCGGCGGCTTCGCCCTGGCCGCCATCGCCGGCCGCGCCGACATCATGGCGCATTTCGACCGGATCACCATGAACGACGAGGATTTCATCTTCCAGGTCGGCACACTCTCGGGCAATCCGGTGGCCTCGGTTGCGGGCCTCGCCACGCTGGACGTGCTGAAGCAGCCCGGCACCTACGAAAAAGTCTTCGCCACGGGCCGCACCCTGATGAGCACGCTGCAGGAGCTCCTGCAGCGCTCCGGTTTCAAGGCGCAGGTGATCGGCGAGCCGCCGCTGTTCGACATCCTCTTCACCGACCAGCCGGTGAAGGACTATCGCGACACGCTGAAAGCCGACACCGCGCTCCTGAAGCGCTTCAACCAGCTCCTGCGCGCCCGCGGCCTCATGAAGGGCGAGAGCAAGTACTACGTGAGCCTCGCCCACACCCAGGCCGACATCGACCTTACGATCGGCGCCTGGACCGATGCGCTGAAGGAGCTGAAGGCCGGCCGCTAGAAGAGGTGAGGTCCGACATGCGCAAAGCCACGGTTGCTGCAAAGCCGCGCGCCGATTCTGAGGCCTCGGCCGTGGGCCAGTGTCTTTGCGGCGCGGTCAAAATCGAGATCGGGACGCCGGCGCGATGGGCCTGGCACGATCATTCCGGTGCGACGCGGCGGGCACATGGCGCCGCCTATGCGACTTACGTCGGCAGTTGGCGCAAGCGCTTTCGCGTCACCAGAGGGGCGGACGAGATCACGCGCTTTCGCGACGAGACCACCGGGACGACGCGGAGCTTCTGCGCCCGCTGCGGCACGCCGCTCGCCTATGAACGGGCCCGGTCGGCGCACATGGTCAATGTCCCGCGCGCGCTGTTCACGACCCGCACCGGCCGGGAGCCCCGCTACCACATCGCGATCGACCAGCTGCAGGACTGGACCTATCTCGGCGAACCGCTGGTTCCCCTAAAAGGCTTTCCCGGCGTTGTGTGGGAACGCCCGAACCGGAAGAAGCGCAGTCCGGCGCGCCGGGTTAGCGGTTGAGCAGGCTGCCCAGCACCAGACCGAGGACGAGGTCGTCTTCGGTGCCGAAGGTCAGGCGCACGATGCGCCTCTCGCGATCGATGACGACGGTCGAGGGCGTTCCCTTGAAGCCATAGGCCGTCATGGTGAGCGGAATGGGACCGTCCGGTGCGGGGCGGTCGACGGCGACCGGCATTTTCAGACCGTACTCGTGCAGGAAGGCTTCCAGCGAGACCGGCGTCATGGCGGCGTGATGTTCGAAGACGGTGTGGAGGCCCAGCACCACGAGATCGTCGAGATTCTTCGCGATCTCGTGCAGGCGCCGCGCCTGCGGGACGGCATGCGTGACGCAGCCAGGGCAGAGCATCTGGAAGGCCTGCAACACCACGACCTTGCCGCGAAGCATGTCGAGCGCCAAAGGCCGGTCAGTATTGAACCAGCGCTCGGCCTCGATCGGTGGCGCCAGGATTGGTGCCTCGTGCATGGTCTAGGGCTCGTCCATGCCTTTTTTCTTGAGGAGCGGCAGGTTGGAAGGGTCCGCCAGCGCCAACAGCAGCGCCTCGGCGGCGGCGGGGTTGCGCGAGGCGGCCGAGACGCCGCCCGAATAAGCTATGTAGTGCTGGACCTCGAGCGGGATGGGGCCGACCAGCATCGCGCCCGGCACGGCCAGAAGCTCGCTGGTCGGTTGCATGGCGATCTCGGCCTCGCCGGTCACGATCTTCTCGGCCGAGTACCCGCCCTTCACCAGAACGGTCTTGGGTTTCAGCTCGGCGGCGATGCCCATCTTTTCGAACAGATTGGCCAGATAGGTGCCGGCCGTGCCGCCCGACGCCGGATCGGTGTAGGCGATGGCGCGGGCCGCCAGCAGCGTCTTCTTGAAGGACTCGACACTGGAAATGTCGGGCACCGGCGCACCCTGCTTGACGGCGACGCCGATGCCGACGCGCGCCAGCACCTTGGCGCCGCTCTCGACGACCTTGCTGCCAAGCAGCGGGCCCAACCGCGCCGGTGGCATGACGACCACGTCGAAGTATTCGCCCTCGGCGACCCGGCGCGCGAGCCCACCCGCTGTATCATTCTCGACCGTGACCTTGTGGCCGGTCTTCTTCTCGAATTCCGCCGCCAGTTCCAGCGCCACCGGCTTGTAGGCGCCGGCCGTCAGCAGTTTCAGGTCGGCCGCGGCGGCGCTGCCGATGCCGGCGAGGAGGCAGAGAAGGGCAAGGATGATGCGCATGGTCGGGTCCTCAACTCGGCTTGCCCATGATGTAGGGCTTTAGCATCGCATAAAGGAAGGCGTGGGTGGGAGTGGGTACGCCGTGCTTGCGGCCGAGTTCGATCACCTTGCCGGAAAGCCATGGCAACTCGATGCGATTACCGCGCAGGAGGTCGGCGCCCATCGAGGCCATGAGATGCGCCGGCGCATTGCGGTTGAAATTGAGCGTGCGCTCCACGGCATCGGCCGGCAGGGCAATGCCCGAGGCGCGGCCGACGGCTGCCACCTCTTCGTAGGCGGCGATGAAATAGGGCGCGATGTCGGCATCGTTGCGCAGATTGCCGATCGGCAGGCGGGCAAGCGCCATCATGCTGGCGTTGGAGGCGAGCAGGATGAACTTCATCCAGAGCTCGGTCAGGATCGCCTCGCTGAACACGCCGTCGATGCCGGCCTTGGCGCAGGCCGCCGCCAGCGCCTGGCCGCGTGCACTCTTCGCGCCGTCGATCTCGCCGAACACCATGCGCATCACCGTGCCGGTCTGGCGGATCACGCCCGGCTCGGCGATGGTGGCGCTGATGTTGGCGACGCCCGGCATCACGGCCGATTTGCCGAGGATCGGGACCAGCCGCTCGTGGGCGTCGATGCCGTTCTGAAGGGTGATGACGGCGGTTTCCTTGCC
>CAMARK010000057.1 GCA_945860205.1 Reyranella massiliensis 521
CGCATCATGATCATGAGCGGGCCGGAGGCCCGCGGTCCGGAAGAGCAAGAGAAGAGCGCCACTGGAGTGGCGCGCTCCCGGCAAAGAACTTGCTTCAACCCATGCAAATCTTGAAGAGGTGTCGCCGGTCAGCGCGCTTGTCCGGGACGGAACCGACGCTAGGTTCCGCGCCATGACCGTGAAAGCGCCGCCGACGCCAGCCACTCCTCCGACCGACCGGGTCCTGCGCGCCATCCTGGCCATCCTCTTCTCGGTGTCGTGCTTCTCGGTCCTCAACGCGATCTCCAAGACGCTGACCCAGCACTATCCGGTCGCCGAGGTGGTGTGGGCCCGCTACATCGTGGCCTTCGGCTTCATGCTGGTGCTGTTCCTGCCGGGGAGCGGCCTCAACCTTTTCCGCTGGCACAATGTCGGCAGCCAGATCATCCGCGGCCTGCTGCTGTTCGCCTCGTCGTTCTTCTACTTCCACGGGCTGGTCCACATGCCGCTGGCGACGGCGGCGTCGATCTCGCTCTGCTCCCCGCTGATCGTGACGGCGCTATCGGCGCGCTTTCTGGGCGAGCCGGTGGGCACCAAGCGCTGGATCGCCGTCATGGTGGGCTTCGCCGGCGCGCTGATCGTGGTGCGGCCGGGTTCTGCCAACTTCAACTGGTATGCGCTGCTGATCGTGGCCAGCACCACCAGCAGCGCGCTCTACCAGCTCTATTCGCGGCGCTACGGCCAGACCGAGCGGCCGGATGCCTCGGCCAACATGGCGACCATCGTCGGCACCGTGGCGGCGGCGCCCTTCCTGCCCTTCGAGTGGGTGACGCCGGTGCTCGGCTGGGACCTCGTCCTGTTCCTGGGCCTCGGCGCCATGGCCGCCATCGGCCACTATTTCCTGACCATTGCCTACAGCCAGGCGCCTGCCGCCGTGGTGGCGCCGTTCAACTACACGCAGCTCGTGGGCGCGGCGATCCTGGGCTACCTGGTGTTCGACAACATTCCCGACTTCTGGACCTGGGTCGGCGCGGCCGTGATCGTCTGCTCCGGCCTCTACATCGGCCACCAGGAGCGGCTCAGGTATCTGGCGATGGTCCGGCCGAACAAGAATTGACCAAACGCTTTCGCCGTCCCTGCCTGACCGCCACAATCGCCGACCGCCACAGGAGAAGCCTCACATGGCCACCAGTCTCGTCCGCAGCCGCGCCGCCATCACCGGCACCAGGGACCGCTTTACCTGGAACGAGGTCAAGGACGGCGCCGTCCTGCAGGAGGACGGCGTCATCGTGGCCGTCGGCACCTACGACGATTTGCACGCCAAGCACCCGACCGTGCCGGTCATCGGCACCGGCAAGGAGATCCTGTTGCCGGGCTTCGTCAACGGTCACCACCACGTCGGCCTGACGCCGGTGCAGCTGGGCTCGCCCGACATGCCGCTGGAGCTGTGGTTCATCACCCGCATGGTGATCCGCAACCTCGACCTTTATCTCGACACGCTCTATTCGGCCTTCGAGATGATTTCTTCCGGCATCACCACGGTGCAGCATATCCAGGGCTGGATGCCGGGAACGTTGCCGGACGTCGAGAAGCGGGCGACCGAGACCATCCGGGCCTACGAGGATATCGGCATGCGCGTCTCGTACTGCTATGCGGTGCGCGACCAGAACCGGCTGGTCTACCAGGCCGACGAGGAGTTCCTGGCCAGCCTGCCGGCGGAACTGAAGGGGCCGATGCAGCGCTGGTTCGACCGCTTCAAGATGGGCCTCGACGATGCGATGGACATGTTCAAGTCGTTCCATTCGCAGCACCACAACAAGCGGCGGGTGAAGATCCAGCTCGCGCCGGCCAACCTGCACTGGTGCTCGGACGGGGCGTTGACCAAGCTTTCCGACGCCTCGGCCAAGTACGACGTGCCGATGCACATGCACCTGCTCGAGACCGCCTACCAGAAGGAATATGCCTGGCGGCGAGGCAAGTGCACGGCGCTGGAGTACATCGACCGCTTCGGCATGGTGAACAAGCGGCTCACGCTCGGCCACGGCGTGTGGCTGAACGAGAAGGACATCGATCGCCTCGCCGAGGCGGGCGGCTGCGTCTGCCACAACTGCTCGTCCAACTTCCGGCTCAGGTCCGGCGTGGCCGCCCTCAATCATTTCGAGAAGAAGGGCATCAACACCGCCATTGGACTCGACGAGGCCGGCATCAACGACGACCGCGACATGCTGCAGGAGCTGAAGCTGGTGCTGCGCGCCCATCGCGTGCCCGGCATGAACGAGGCCGACGTGCCGACCATGTCCCAGGTTTTACGCATGGCGACGGTGGGTGGCGCGAAAACGACGCCTTACGGTGACAGCATCGGCACGCTCGAAGTCGGCAAGGGCGCCGACATGGTGCTGATCGACTGGGACAGCGTCGCCTATCCCTATCTCGACGAGATGACGCCGACGCTCGATGCCGTCGTCCAGCGCGCCAAGCAGCAGTCGGTGACCACCACGATCTGCGACGGCGAGGTGATCTATAAAGACGGCACGTTCACCAAGGTCGACCGCACCGCGGCGCTGAAAGCGCTACACGACGACCTCAGCAAGGCGCTGGCCGACGACGAGGTCGAGCGGCGCAAGCTCTCGGTGGCCCTGCTGCCGCACGCCCGCAAGTTCTACCAAAACTACATGGACCCTTCCAAGCACCAGCCGTTTTATCGGCCAAGCTCGATGGTCTAGAGCGTCAACCGCGCAACATAAAAGCCGTCGAGGCCGCCGCGTTCGGGCCACATCGAGGGCAGCGTGCGGACGTCGCCGTCCTTGGTGAGGGCGCCGTCGAGGCCGGGCAGTTCGGCCAGCTGGACGGGCACGCGGTGGAGCCGCGAGTCGCGCGCCAGCAGAGCTTCGATCCGCGCCAGGCCTTCATCCTCCTGCAGCGAGCAGACGGCGTAGACCAGCAGGGCACCGGGCTTGAGCTGCTGGACGGCATGCAGCAGCAGGCGGTCCTGGGTGAGGGTGAGGCGGCCCACATCCTCCTCGTCCTTCAGCCAGGCGATGTCGGGATGGCGCCGGAGGGTGCCGGTGCCGGAGCAGGGCGCGTCGAGCAGGATGGCGTCGAACGGCTCGGAGGCCGTCCACTTGCTGGCATCGGCGGTAACGAGTTCGGCCGCGAGACCGGCGCGCGCGAGGTTCTCGCCGACCCGGACCATGCGGCGGGCCGAGATATCGACGGCGGTGACATTGGCGCCAGCGGCGCAGAGCTGCATCGTCTTGCCGCCGGGCGCGGCGCAGAGATCGGCCACGCGCTTGCCCGCGATGTCGCCCAGCAGGCGCACGGGCAATGTGGCGGCGGCGTCCTGCACCCACCACGCACCTTCGGCGAAGCCCGCCAGTTCGGCGATGTGGCCGCCGCCGGTGCGGCGGAGCGTGCCGGTCGGCAGCACCTCGGCTTCCAGTTGGCCCGCCCAGAAATCGGTGTTCGAGCGCGGCGTCAAATCGAGCGGCGCCTCGATCAGGTGGGCGGCGGCGATGGCGCGCGTCGCCTCCTCGCCATAGGTCTCGGCCCAGCTCTGCCACAGCCATTGCGGCGTGTTGAGGCGGGCGGGATCGCGATCGCCCAGGATGGTGGCACCCTCGCGCGAGATGCGGCGGAGCACGGCGTTGGCCAGGCCTTTGAGATGCGGCAGATGGGCGTCCTCGATCAGGCGGACCGAGGTGTCGACGGCGGCATGGGGCGCGGTGCCGAGGAACAGGAGCTGGGCGGCGCCCAGGCGCAGCACCTGGCGGCCGGCGGCGTTGGGGCCTTCCAGAGGCCGCTCGATCAGCGCCGCCAGCACGACGTCGATTTCGCCCAGGCGGCGGAGCGTGGTGGCCAGCAGCAGGCGCACGAAGGCGCGATCGCGCGGATCGAGGCCGGCGAAGCCGGCATGGCGGGCCAGCGCCTCGTCGAGCGGCTGGCCCTTGTCGAGACAGGCGACCAGGATTTCGACGGCGGCCTGCCGGGAGGCGAGTGGGGTGAACTCCATTGCGCGGCGCTATAGCCCCCGGCGCGGCCCTTGTCATCGCTTGATCGGCGGCTAGTGTGCGGCGCGAAAGGATTTTCCATGAAAAAAGTCGGCTCGTTCATCGGCGACTGGTGGCGCCTGGTCAGCCCGTATTTCCGCTCGGAGGAGTGGCCCTACGCCATTCCGCTGCTGCTGGGCGCGATCGCGCTGACCCTGGGGGCGGTGGGCCTCGAAGTCCTGTTCAACGAGTGGAGCCGCCGCTTCTACGACGCGCTCGAAAAGAAGGACGAGGCGGCCTTCTGGCGCGAGATCCTGACGTTCTCGTGGCTCGCCGCTTTGTTCATCGCCGCCGCGGTGACGCGCTTCATCGTCAGCCCCTATCTGCGCCTGCGCTGGCGGCGCTGGCTGACGGGCCGCTACCTGGCGCACTGGCTCGACGGCCGCGGCTACTACCGTATCGAGCTGGAGCGGACCATCGACAACGCCGACCAGCGCATCGCCGAGGATCTGCGCTTCCTCGGCGAATACACCATGCAGCTGCTCCTGGGGTTCATCAGCGCCGTGGCGACGCTGATCTCGTTCCTGTTCATCCTGTGGCAGCTGTCGGGCCCGCTGTCGCTCAAGCCCATCGGCCTCGATATCGAGGTACCGGGATACATGGCGATTGCCGCCCTGCTGTACGCCATCGTCGGCACGTTCCTCGCCAACGTGGTGGGACGCCGGCTGATCTCGCTCAACTTCATGAAGCAGCGCTACGAAGCCAACTTCCGTTTTGGCCTGATGCGCGTGCGCGAGAATGCCGAGGGCATCGCCTTGTACAACGGCGAGCAACGCGAGATGGACATGCTCAACATGCGCTTCGCGGACGTCTTCCGTAATGGCTGGCGCGTACTCTTTACCGAGGCGCAGCTCACGCTCTACCAGGCGGGCTATGCCCAGATGGCGATCATCTTTCCCTACCTGGTGACGGCGCCGCGCTTTTTCGCCGGCGCGATCACCTTAGGCGTCATGATGCAGACCGCCTCGGCGTTCGGGCAGGTCTATACGGCGCTGTCTTTCTTCGTCAACAACTACACCGTCGTGGCCGAGCTGCGCGCGGTGATGGATCGCCTGAAGGGCCTGGGGGAGGCCTCCGACAAGAAACCGGCCACCGCCATCGTGGTCGAGCCGCAGGCCGGCGCGGACGGCATTGGCGTCGAGGCGATGTCGCTGGCGCTGCCCAACGGCCAGACGCTGTTGCAGGACACGACGCTGGCGCTGACGCGCGGTGCCTCCACCTTGATCCAGGGGGCGAGCGGCTCGGGCAAGAGCACGCTTTTCCGCGCATTGGCCGGCATCTGGCCGTTCGGCAAGGGACGCGTGCGCATGCCCGCCGGCGCGCGCGTGCTGTTCCTGCCGCAGAGGCCCTACATCCCGATCGGCACGTTGCGCGACGCGGTAAAGTATCCCGACGAGCATTCGACGGCGAGCGACGGCGAGATCGTCGAGGCCCTGACGGCGGCGCGCCTCGGTCACCTCGCCGCCCGCCTCGACGAGGACGCGCACTGGACCAACATCCTGTCGGGCGGCGAGCAGCAGCGCCTCGCGATCGCCCGCGCGTTGGTGTTCAAGCCGGATTGGCTGTTCCTCGACGAGGCCACCGCCTCGCTCGACGAGACGATGGAAGAGGCAGTCTACAGCGCCCTGAAACAACGACTACCCGGCGCCACGATCGTGTCGATCGGCCATCGACCATCGCTGCGGAAATGGCACGACCGGCGGCTCGACCTGCAGCGCGCGCCGGGCGAGGTCGGGCGGCTGGTGGAGGCACCAGCGCCCGCTTGAGGTTTCTTCACAAGAAAGTATGCTTGCATATAAGGAAAGACCGGGGCAGGCTCGGGCGATGGACAGGATCGCCCGAGCCACCCAGGAAATCGGCCAGCGCCTGCGCACGGCGCGCAGCGGTGCCGGACGGACGCTGGCCGAGGTCGCGGCCAAGGCGGGCGTGTCCGAGGGCTTCCTGTCGAAGCTGGAGCGCGGCCAGGCGACCGCCTCGATCGCCAACCTGATCCAGCTCACCGACGCGCTGGGGCTCGGCCTGCAAGAGCTGTTCGCCGGTCCCAACACGCCGGCCAGGACCAGGATCGCCGTTCACCGCGCCGGGCACGCCGCCGCGGGCGAGGTCGCGGCCAGCGGCTATCGCTGGCGTCCGCTCGGCGGCGGTGCGCCGCTCGACCGCATGGAAGTGTTCCATCTCACCTTCCCGCGCGAGAAGGGCATGGAGGCCATGGTCTCGCACCCCGGCCAGGAACATTGCTATGTGCTGTCCGGCGAGGTGCTGTTCTTCGTCGGCGACGAGCAGTTCCGGCTGAAGGCGGGTGACGGCATCTTCATCGACTCCAGCCAGCCGCATCGTGCCGAGAACGCCGGCCGCAGCAAGGCGCAGGTTCTGATGACGGTGACCAAGTCGGCCGAGGCGGCCGACGCCCCTGACTGGTGGCAGCTTTCCTCAGGGACCTCGGAAAAGGAGACGGCGCGATGACCAAGCACATTCCCGACACCGCCCCCGACACGACCCGGGCCAACGCGACGCTCGTCACCGGGCGCGCGGCCTCGCGCAAGGATCATCTGCCCTACGATGTCCGCCACCTCGACGAGGTCGAATGGGAGACCATCCGCTGGCCGGGCGAGACCGGCAAGATGCTGTTCCATCCCAGGCCCGAGCGCCCGACCGAACCCAACGCCGGCATCCTGCGGCTGGAGCCCGGGGCCTATCATCCCGAGCACTATCACGGCTTCGCCCAGGTCTGGTTCATCCTCAAGGGCGAGTTCACGATCGACGGCAGGCTGTGCACGCCGGGTTCGATGCTCTATCACCCCGACCCGCATTTCGAGGGCGAGTTCCGCACCGAGACCGGCGGCGAGATCCTGATCGTGCAGTATCCCGGGCCGACGACCGGAGAACGGCCGATCTATTCGGGCCGCTTCGACATGGCGGAGCGCAAGACGGTCGCCGAGGAACGCGTCGACCTCTAGGCGTTGCCGCGGCTCAGACGTCGTGGCCTTGGTGTCGCTCGACGGTGAGGCCGGGCAGTTTCTCGAGCTCGCGGGCGGCATCGGCGATGGCGCGCGAGAGCCAGGCGCTGCGCACCGACCACGGGCCGACCTCGATCCCGGCAAAGCCGCCGCCTTTCGCGGGCTCGATCTCCAGCACTTGGATGGTCGAGCTGTCGGGCCCACCCAGCACGATGCTGTCGGCGGCGGTCGACAGATGCCAGCGTGTGCCCGCGGCGTCGCTCCATAGCGCGAAGCCCACTTCTCCGAGACGCGCCGCGATCGGCGCCGGTGTTTTCAGGATTTCCGGATGGTGCAGGCAGGCGGGCGCGGGCAAGGGATTGATCGGATAGGCGACGGCGAAGGTGTGCACCATTGCCGCCGCGGCGGCGGCCTCTGCCAGTTCCTCGTTGGCGGCGCGCCAGGCGTCGATGAAGGGCGCAGATGCCACGGCCACGTTGTCCCAGTTCACGTAGAGCGCGCCGATACCATCGCCGAAGTCGGACGGCCGCGCCGCGCCGTAGAGCGAGAGCGCCAGGGCGACCTCGCCGCGCGACCACTCGGCGTGCAGGACCACGGCGCTCTCGTTGCCGGCGTTCTCTTCCTCGCGATCGATGCTGGTCGGCGCGCCCAGCCGCACCACGAGCTGGGCGAAGACGTCCTTGGCCGATGGACCGGAGCCCGCGAGTTCATAGGTCAGGCCCATGACCGGCCGGTCGGGGCGGGGGGCGGTGATCGCGGCGGAGACTGTGGCGAAGCCGTACGCTGAGGCGCAGGCGATCTCGGTGCTGGCGTAGCCGGCCTCGACGGCGCCTGGGGCCACGGCGTCGAACAGCGTGCCCCAGGCGTAGAAGGTGTCACCGATGCGGAAACCCCGCGCGATGTCGTCCACGGTGGTGGGCATGGCCGCGTTCTACGATGTGGCCGGGCGCCAGAAACGCAGGACCAGCCAGCCGCCGAGAAGGAAGCCCAGTATGGCGCCCAGCGGCACGCCGACGGTGACGCCGCCGATGGCGGCCGAGCCTTCGAAGGAGCCCCCGATCATGGTGAAGAGGATGCCGAGGGTCATTGCCATCACGCCGGCCCCGATCAGGGCGCCGACGACGGCGGCGAGCAGCGCTGCGAGGTAGCGGAGAATTAGCGCAGGCTCGCGTTGATGCGGTCGAGTGCTGCCGGGCCGGGGCAGAGCTCGGCGTCGTTCAGCGTGTTGAGCGGCGCATCGACCGTGTTCAGATGATGATGCAGGTCCTTCGGGCTCGGATCGACATAGAGGAGACCGGTCACGACCTCGCCTTCCTGCGTGCCTTCCTGGACGCGCTTCATCGCCGCCACCTTGTCGGAGGGATCGTACTCCTCGCCGAGCTTGCGCAGGCGGAGCAGCGAGCCGTCGTGCTGCTGTACCGTGGTGACGCTGCCCGGGTCGTAGGCGGTGGTGATCTCCTCGCGGCTCTCGATGAAGTCGATGCGGTTCAGTGCCTCGTTGTGCTCGCGCACATAGTCGTAGCTCTTGGTCGAGCCGGGATGGTTGTTGAAGGCCACGCAGGGGCTGATGACGTCTAAGAAGGCCGCCCCCTTGTGCGCCATCGCCGCCTTGATCAGCGGCACGAGCTGGTGCTTGTCGCCCGAGAACGAGCGGCCGACGAAGGTGGCGCCCATCAGGATGGCGAGCGAGACCAGGTCGATCGATTCGTCGGAGTTGGCCACGCCCTTCTTGCTGATCGAGCCCTTGTCGGCGGTGGCCGAGAACTGGCCCTTGGTGAGTCCGTAGACGCCGTTGTTCATGACGATGTAGGTCATGTTGACGCCGCGTCGCATGATGTGGGCGAACTGGCCAAGGCCGATCGAGGCCGAATCGCCGTCACCCGACACGCCCATGTAGACCAGGTCCTTGTTGGCGAGGTTGGCGCCGGTCATCACCGACGGCATGCGGCCGTGCACGGTGTTGAAGCCGTGGCTGGCGCCCAGGAAGTAGGTCGGCGCCTTGGACGAGCAGCCGATGCCCGAGAGCTTGGCGATCTGGTGCGGCAGCACGTCGAGCTCGTAGCTCGCCTGGATGATGGCGGCGCTGATCGAGTCGTGGCCGCAGCCGGCGCAGAGCGTCGAGACCGCGCCCTCGTAGTCGCGCCTGGTGTAGCCGGCCTTGTTCTTGACCAGCGAGGGATGATGCAGCCGGGGCTTGGCGATGTAGGTCATGACGCCGCCTTTTCGAAGGAGACCACTTTTTGCTGGCCGAGCTTCTTCTCGATGTCGGCCGTGATGAAGCGCGCCGTGATCGGCGTGCCGTCGTAATGCAGCACGGGCACCAGCTTGCGCCCGTCGAGCACGAATTCGCTCATCAGCATGGTGCGCAGCTGGGCGTCGCGGTTCTGCTCGACGATGAACACGCGCTCATGCTCGTGGATGAAGTCCTCGACCGCCTGCGCGAACGGGAAGGAGCGGACCCGGAGCGCATTGACGTGGTTGCCGCCGGCCTCGAGCTGCTCGAGCGATTCGACCATCGAGGGGTGGGTCGAGCCGAAGTAGATGACGCCGAAGCGCGTCGGCTTGGGCGAGGAGTAGCGGATCGGCTGCGGCGCGATCTTGGCGGCGGTGTGGAACTTCTTCTGCAGCCGCTCCATGTTGCGGACGTAGACCGCGCCTTCCTCGGAGTAGCGGGCATACTCGTCCTTGGTGGTGCCGCGCGTGAAATAAGCGCCCTTGGTCGGATGCGTGCCGGGATAGGTGCGGAAGGGGATGCCGTCGCCGTCGACGTCGAGGTAACGGCCGAAATTCTTGCCGGCGTCGAGGTCGGCGGCCTTCATCACCTTGCCGCGGTCGATGACGCGCTGCTCGTCCCAGTGGAACGGCTTGCACAGGCGATGGTTCATGCCGATGTCGAGGTCTGTCATGACGAACACCGGCGTCTGCAGGCGGTCGGCGAGGTCGAGCGCGTCGGCGGTGAAGTCGAAACACTCGCCCGGATCCTCGGGGAACAGCAGGACGTGCTTGGTGTCGCCGTTGGAAGCGTAGGCGCAGGAGAGCAGGTCGGACTGCTGCGTGCGCGTCGGCATGCCGGTCGACGGCCCGCCGCGCTGCACGTTCACGATCACCGCGGGGACCTCGGCAAAGGAGGCGAGGCCGATGAACTCGGTCATCAGCGAGATGCCGGGGCCGGAGGTGCTGGTGAAGGAGCGCGAGCCGTTCCAGCCCGCGCCGATCACGATGCCGATCGAGGCGAGCTCGTCCTCAGCCTGGACGATGGCGTACTTGGCCTTGCCGGTGTCCTTGTCGTGCCGGAGCTTCTTGCAATGGGCCTGGAAGGCCTCGGCCAGCGACGACGAGGGCGTGATGGGATACCAGGCGCACACCGTGGCGCCGCCATAGACCGCGCCCAGGGCCGCGGCATTGTTGCCTTCGACGAAGATGCGGTCGCCGACATTGTTGGAGGCGCGGACCTTAAGCTTCACCTGGTCCGGTTCGACATGCTGCTTGACCCAGTCGCGGCCGAGGTTGAGCGCCTTGACGTTGGAATCGAGCAGCTTCTCCTTGCCCTTGAACTGCTCGCCGAACAGCGTCTTGATCTCGTTGTCGTCGATGTCGAGCAGCACCGAGAGCGCGCCGACATAGATGATGTTCTTGAACAATTGACGCTGGCGGGCGTCGGAGTAGGTGGCGTTGGTAATGGCCGTCAGCGGTACGCCGATGATGTTGATGTCCTCGCGGAACATCGAGGCCGGCATCGGCTTGGTGCTGTCGTAGAAGAGATAGCCGCCGGGCTCGATCTCCTTCACGTCCTCGGCCCAGGTCTGCGGGTTCATCGCGACCATCATGTCGACGCCGCCGCGGCGGCCGAGATGGCCCTTCTCGGTGACGCGGACCTCGTACCAGGTCGGCAGGCCCTGGATGTTGGAGGGGAAGATGTTGCGCGGGCTGACCGGCACGCCCATGCGCAGGATCGCGCGCGCGAACAGTTCGTTGGCGCTTGCCGATCCGGAGCCGTTGACGTTCGCGAACTTGACGACGAAGTCGTTAACGGCGGCTATTGCTTGCGGCATGCGTGCTCCGCTTGGGTCATTTCCATGTAGTACTTGCGCATGTCCCAGGCGCCGGTCGGGCAACGCTCGGCACACAGTCCGCAATGCAGGCAGACGTCCTCGTCCTTGACCATGACCCGGCCGGTCTTGAGGTCGCTGCCAATGTAGAGATCCTGGGTCGGGTTCATCGCCGGGGCGATGAGCCGCGTGCGCAGGTCCTTTTCCTCGCCATTGTCGGTGAAGGTGATGCAGTCCATCGGGCAGATGTCGACGCAAGCGTCGCACTCGATGCAGAGCGTGCCGGTGAACACCGTCTGGACGTCGCAGTTGAGGCAGCGCTGCGCCTCCTTGAAGGCGAGCGCCGGATCGAAGCCCAGCTCGACCTCGGCCATGATGTCCTTCAGCGCCTCTTTCTTCGGGCGGTGCGGGACTTTCAGGCGATGGTCGATGGTGGGGGCGTTGTCATAGCTCCACTCGTGGATACCCATCTTCTGGCTGGCGACGTTGACGCCGGGCGCGGGGCGCTCCTCCTGGTTCTCGCCGATCAGCATCTTGTGGATGGAGATGGCCGCGTCGTGGCCGTGGGCGGCGGCCCAGATGATGTTCTTGGGGCCGAAGGCGGCGTCGCCGCCGAAGAACACCTGGGGATGCGTGCTGCCGAAGGTCTTCTCGTTGAGCTTGGGCAGGCCCCACTTGTCGAACTCGATGCCGGCATCCTTCTCGATCCACGGGAAGGAGTTCTCCTGGCCGATCGCCACCAGGACGTCGTCGCATTCGTGAAGCTCGTCGGGTTCGCCCGACGGCACCAGCGAACGGCGGCCCTTGGCGTCGTACTCGGCCTTCACCTTCTCGAACAGCACGCCCGTGATCTTGCCGCCCTTGTGCTGCACTTCCTTGGGAACGAGCATGTTCAGGATGGGGATGTCCTCGCCCATCGCGTCTTCCTTCTCCCAGGGAGACGCCTTCATTTCCTCGAAGCCGGAACGGACGATCACCTTCACATCGTCGCCGCCCAGGCGGCGCGCGGTGCGGCAGCAATCCATGGCGGTGTTGCCACCGCCCAACACGATGACGCGCTTGCCGATCTTGCTGACATGGCCAAACGAGACCGACGACAGCCAGTCGAGGCCGATGTGGATGTTGGCGGCGGCTTCCTTGCGGCCGGGCACGTCGAGGTCGCGGCCGCGCGGCGCGCCGGAGCCGACGAACACCGCGTCGAAGCCTTCGGCCAGGACGCCCTTCATCGACTCGATCTTCTTGTGGCGGAACTCGATGTTGCCGATACCGGTGATGTAGCCCACTTCCTCGTCGATCACCGACTCGGGCAGACGGAAGTGCGGGATTTGCGTCCGGATGAAGCCGCCGAGCTTGGGATCCTGGTCGTAGATCACGATCTCGTAGCCCAGCACGGCAAGGTCGCGGGTGACAGTGAGCGACGACGGACCGCCGCCGATGCAGGCGATGCGCTTGCCGTTCTTGGCCGGCGCCTTCGGCATCTTGGCGTCGATGTCGTCGTCGTCCTTATAGTCTGCGGCGACGCGCTTCAGCCGGCAGATCGCCACCGGCTCCTTCTTGCCTTTGACGAGTGTCTCGTCTTCGACGCGGCTGCGCCGGCAGGCCGGTTCGCAGGGGCGGTCGCAGGTCCGGCCCAGGATTCCCGGGAAGACGTTGGACTTCCAGTTGATCATGTAGGCGTCGGAGTAGCGACCGTGCGCAATCAGCCGAATGTACTCCGGGACGGGCGTATGGGCGGGGCAAGCCCACTGGCAGTCTACTACCTTGTGGAAATAATCGGGGTTCGCGATGTCGGTCGGCTTCAACAGAGACTCCAGAGACTCCAAGCGGCGGCGGAGCAGCCGATCTGGGGTGAATGACGGTTTAGAGTACCGCAAATAGGTCGCGCATTGGGGATATTTGCAATCACTCCGTCAAGGCTTCTGTGTGGCAACTGTCTGCAAAAGCCATCGAATCCCACATCACGCCAAGGGCTTTTCAGTCGCCCAGCGACCGGGGGCGGTAGTGGCTGGGCGAGGCGCCGGCGGCGCGGCGGAACATGGCGCTGAAGGCGCTGACACTGTCGTAGCCGAGATCGAGCGCCACCTGGGTGACCGGCGCGCCGCCGCCCAGGCGGCCCATGGCCTCGAGCACGCGCGCCTGCTGGCGCCAGGCGCCGAAACTGAGGCCTGTCTCGTGCTGGAAGTGGCGGGCAAGCGTACGGCCGCTGGCGTTCAGGGTGCGGGCCCAGGCACTGAGCGTGCGCTGGTCGCCCGGCGCCGCCAGAAGCTGCTCGCAGAGACCGCGCAGCCTGGGGTCGCGCGGCATCGGCAATTGCAGCGGGAGCGACTGCAACCCGTGCAGCTCGGTGAGGATCAGGGCCACGACATGGCCGGCAGGGCCGTCTTCGTCGTAGCGCAGCGGCAGTTCGGTCGCGCGCACGATCAGCTCGCGCAGCAGCGGCGACACCGGCAGCACGCGGCAGGCGTCGGGCATGAAGCGGGCGGCGTCCTCGCGCAGGTAGAGCGTGCGCATGGTGACATCGCTCGACATGACGATGCCGTGCCGGACGCCTGACGGCATCCACACCGCCCGCTGAGGCGGGACCATCCACATGCCGTCGTCGGTGGCCACGCGCATGGTGCCGACCGTGGCGTAGATGAGTTGTGCTCGCTCGTGGCAGTGTGGTGCGATCCGGAAGCCGTCGGGAAAATCCTTGGGCATGGCGGCCACGGCCCGCGGCACGTTCTGGTAGTCGGCCGGATCGGTCGACCGTTTCGGGGGCGACCGTTCGGGCGGCGGGGTGGCTGCTTGTCTCTTTCTCGACATAAGTTGGCAATCTAGCGCAAGACAGCCAGTGCCGCCATGCCTACTCTATGGGCACGGAGGAAAAACACGACATGAACCACAGTAGCCCCAGCGCCATCCTGCTCAATATCGGCCACGCCATGGATCATTGGATCCTGGTCGTGTTCGCCTACAGCTGGGGCGTCATCGCCGGTGTCTGGGGCGTCGAGTGGACCGAGCTGACGCCGTTCAACTATGGCGCGCTCTTCATGTTCGGCGCCGGCTCGATCGTGAGCGGGCGCCTCGGCGACTTGTGGGGCCGCTGGGTAATGATGGTGATCTTCTTCGCCGGCATGGGCGTCTCGGCGCTGGTGATCGCGCTTTGCAGCAACAAGTGGCAGATCGGCGCGGCGCTCACCCTGATGGGCGCCTTCGCCTCGATCTACCATCCGGTCGGCATCCCGATGCTGGTGCAGAAGGCCAAGAACCCGGGCTTCACGATCGGCGTCAACGGCCTGGCGGGCAACATGGGCATCGCCATCGCCGCCGGCCTCTCGGTCTACATCGCCCAGCGCTTCGGCTGGCAGATGGCCTTCGTCATTCCCGGCGTGATCTGCCTGGCCTGCGCCGTGGCCTTCGTGCTGCTGGTGCCGCGCGAGGAAGAGGCACCGGCCAAGCGCAAGGCCAAGATGCTCGACCTGCCACCATCGGTGATGGCGCGCGTGTTCGCGATCATGACCTTCACCGCCGTCACGGGCAGCATCATCTTCAACTTCACCACCAACGGAAACGGCGAACTGCTCAGCATCCGCGCCAAGAGCATCGCGCAGGATCCGGTGATGCTGGCGACCATGCTGTTCGTCATCTTCGCGCTCGCCTCGCTGGCGCAGCTCGTGGTCGGCAAGATGATCGACCGCTATCCGCTGAAGAACATCTATCTGCCGATCGTGTTGATGCAGGTGCCGCTGTTCCTGATCGCCTCGCAGGCAGAGGGCTGGGCGCTATTCCTGACGGCCCTCGGCTTCATGCTGCTGGTGTTCGGCGCCATTCCCTTCACCGACGCCATGATCGTCCGCTACATCGACGACCGCATGCGCAGCCGCGTGACCGGCGTGCGGCTGGCCATCGGCTTCGGCGTCAGCTCCTTCGTGGTGGCGCTGCTCGGGCCGGCGGTCAAGGATGCCGGCTTCCCGGTTCTCCTGATGGTGCTGGCCGGCGTGGCTTTCTGCTCGTTCCTGGCGCTGTCGTTCCTGCCCAGCGAGCGGGACGTCCACACCGTGGCGGCGGCCAAGCCGGCGGAGTAGCAACAAGCCCGCAGGGAAGAACGTCGGTCGCGCGCGCATTGCGCGGCCCCCGGGCGTTTGCGATCCTCCCGGCCAAACAGGGTAGGAGGATCCGATGCTCAAGAGACGCAACGTACTGGCGGCAACCGCCGGCTGGACCATCGTCGGCGCTTCCGCCGTCAGGGCGCAGGCCTGGCCCGCCCAGCAGATCAAGATCGTCGTTCCTTACGGCCCGGGCGGCGCCACCGACACGGCAGGCCGGCTGCTCGCCGAGAAGATGACGTCGCTGGTCGGCCAGCAGGTCATCGTCGAGAACAAGGGCGGCGGCAACACCATCATCGGCATGGAACTGGTCGCCAAGTCGAAGCCCGATGGCTACACGCTGCTGCTCGGCACGACGACGCTCGCCACCAATGCCGCCCTGGGCTTGAAGCAACCCTACGATCCGCTGAAGGATTTCCAGCCGGTCTCGACGCTGGCCGACATTCCCGACTTCATCGCCATCAACAAGGACCTGCCGATCAAGGACTACAAGGGCTTTGCCGAGTGGGTGAACAGCCAGCCGCAGAAGGTGCGTTATGCCACCTCGGGGCTGGGCAACCAGCCGCACCTGTGGGCCGAGCTCTTCAGGGCACGCAACAAGCTCAACCTCGAGAACGTCGCCTACAAGAATGCCGCCGACGCGCTGCGCGACGTCATGGGCGGCCATGTGCCCATCGTCATCGACGTCGTCATGCCGGCCGGCGTGCACGCCGCGCAAGGCCGCCTGACCGGCCTCGTCGTGTCGTCGGAGAAGCGCTCGCCGGTCGCACCGAACGTGCCGACGGTGGTCGAACTCGGCATGCCGGACATGGTGAGCGCGGTGTTCTTCGGCGTGGTCGCGCCGGCCGGCATCCCGCGGCCCGTGCTCGACAGGCTGAACGCGCTGGTCCGCCAGATCATCAAGGAACCCGAGGTCGAGAAGAAGTTCGCCGATCTCGGCTACGTCACCACCGGCTCGACACCCGAGGCGTATCAGGAAAAGCTCAAGTTCGAGACCGAGCGCTGGACCAAGGTGGTCAAGGACAACGGCATCAAAGTCGAGGGCTAGCGACGGTGGCGTCGCCGTCGGCCGTTCCCGTTCCCGCCACCCATCTCGACGCCGCGCGCGACGCCGAGCCTGCGACGAAGGCCGCCAATGCCGCGATGGCGGCGCATCTACCGTTCGCCGACGTCGCCGATTTCGAGGCGGCGAAACGGGGACTGATCGCGCCGGTGCCTGACGGCATGGTGCGCACGGCGGGCGGGACGGTGCTGTGGAACCTCGGCGAATATGCCTTCATCGACGGCGAGCTGGCGCCGGCCACGATCAATCCCAGCCTGTGGCGCATGGCCCGGCTCAACATGGCCAACGGGCTGTTCAAGGTCACCGACCGGCTCTACCAGCTCCGCGGCTTCGACATCGCCAACATGACGGTGATCGAGGGCGACAGCGGTCTGATCCTGATCGATCCGCTGACGACGGCCGAGGTCGCGCGGGCAGCGCTCGAACACTACTGGGCGCATCGGCCGAAGAAGCCGGTCGTGGCGGTGATCTACACCCACAGCCACGTCGATCATTTCGGCGGCGTCCGCGGCGTCGTCGACGAAGCCGACGTGAAGTCCGGCAAGGTGCCGGTGATCGCGCCTCAGGGGTTCATGGAAGCGGTCTCGGGCGAGAACGTGCTGGCGGGGCCACCGATGATCCGACGCGCCCAGTTCCAGTTCGGTTCCCTGCTGCCGCGCGGGCCGCGCGGCCAGGTCGATGCCGGCCTGGGCAAGGGCGTGGCGCGCGGCACGTCTGGCCTGATCGCGCCGACGCAGTCGATCGCGCAGGCGGTCGAGGAGCACACGATCGACGGCATCCGGATCGTGTTCCAGCTGGCGCCCGAGACCGAGGCGCCGGCCGAGATGCACATGTTCTATCCGCAGCTCGGCGTGCTCAACATGGCGGAGAACGCCTGTCCGCTGCTGCACAACTTCATCCCTCTGCGCGGTGCCGTGGCGCGCGATCCGCGCATCTGGGCCAAGTACATCGGCGATGCCATCGGCATGTACGGTCCCGCCACCGAAATCCTGATCGGGCAGCATCACTGGCCGGTGTGGGGCAAGGCGGCGGTGATCGACTATCTCGAGGCGCAGCGCGACCTTTATAAGCACATCCACGACCAGACCCTGCGATACATGAACAAAGGTTGGCGGCCGGCCGAGATCGCCGAGGCGATCGACCTGCCACAGGGCCTGGCCGAGCGCTGGTCGGTGCGTGGCTACTACGGCACCGTCAATCACAACGTGAAGGCGGTCTATCAGCGGTATCTCAGCTGGTACGACGGCAACCCGTGCAATCTCCATCCGCTGCCGCCGGCGCCCGCCGCCGCCAAGTTCGTCGAGTACATGGGCGGCGCGGCGGCGGTCATCGCGCGGGCCAGGATCGACTTTGCCAAGGGTGAGTTCCGCTGGGTGGCGCAGGTGATGAAGGAGGTCGTCTACGCCGAACCGGCGAACAAGGAAGCGCGTGCGCTCTGTGCCGATGCGCTGGAGCAGATGGGCTACCAGGCCGAGTCGGCCACCTGGCGCAACGCCTTCCTCTATGGCGCGCAGGAGTTGCGGCACGGCGTCTTCCAGATGCCGGCGCGGGGCACCATGGGCGCCGATACGCTGGCCGGCCTCACGACCGACGTGTTCTTCGACCTGATGGCGATCCGGCTCGACGCGGCCAAGGCCGCCGGCCAGTCGATGGTGCTGAACTGGCAGTTCATCGACCGGGACGAGAAGCTGGCGCTGACGCTCAAGCACAGCACGCTCAGCCATCGCATGGGCGAATGGTCCGGATCGGCCGCGGCCTCGATCACGACGACACGCGCCACCCTCGATGCCATCGTGTTGCGCAAGACCGCCGCGGTCGAGGCGATGCAGGCGGGAGCCCTCAGGATCGACGGCGATCCTTCGAAGTTCGCGCTGCTGTTCGGCCTGCTCGATCAGCCCGCCGGCTTCATGTTCGACGTCCTCACGCCCGGCGAAGGCCGCCAGGCGCCGCGAGGCGCTTGACATCGGGCGGTCCGACCTCTGTGATGCACGCAAGAAAACGCGCAACAGCGTGCCGTCATTTTGGGAGGAAGATCATGACCATGCGTATTGGGCGTCGCCTGCTGGGCAGCGCAGTCGCTGCGGCGGCTGCTTTGGGCTTCGCGGGCATCGCCGCGGCCCAGGAGAAGAAGATCAAGATCGGCGTGATCTACGACCTCACCGGCCCGCTGGCCGGCGGCGGCTCGGAATTGCACCATCTCGGTGCCAAGATCATGATCGACAACTTCATCAAGCTGGGCGGAGTCGAGGGCTACAAGATCGAGGCGGTCTACGCCGACGCCCAGAGCAAGCCCGACGTCGCCATCAACGAAGCCGTGCGCCTGATCGAGCAGGAAAAGGTCGACATGGTGCTGGGCTTCTTCTCGTCGGCGCAGTGCGTGCCGGTGGCGGCCCGCGTCGAGCAGCTCAAGAAATTCATGTGGATCACGACCTGCATCTCCTCGGCGGTGCTCGAGAACCGCAACCTCAAGTACGTCTTCCGCACCCAGCCCTCGGGTTCGCAGTTCGGCGAGCTGTCGATGGACTTCATCGCCGCGAACGCCAAGGCCAAGCTCGGTAAGGATCCCAAGGACGTGCGCGTGGCGATCATCCACGAGGACGGCGCCTACGGCGTCGACGTCGCCAAGGGCAACGAGGCCGGCGCCAAGAAAGCCGGTTTCAACATCGCGCTCAAGGAAGGCTACGCCGCCACGGCGCCCGATCTGTCGGCGCTGATCACCAAGCTGAAGCGCGCCCGGCCGGACGTCATCTTCCACACCGGCTACAACCCCGACATCACGCTGTTCCATCGCCAGGCGCGTGAAGGCGGTCTCAAGTTCAGCGCCCTGATCGGCCACGGCGCCGGCTACGGCGTCTACACCAAGCTCAAGGAAGGCCTGGGCGTCGACGCCAATTACTTCTTCAACGTCGACCCGATCTCGATCTGGGACACCAACCAGAAGGCGCTCGACCAGAAGCTGCTGCCGCTCATCAAGATGGTCGGCGACGAATACGACAAGGCCAAGCCCGGCACGACGATCCGTTCGGCGCACGTCGGCATGGCGGCCTCCAACACCTACGTCTTCTTCACCGAGGTGCTGCCGCGGGCGATCAAGAAGTACGGCGGCATCGATGCCGAGGCGCTGCGCAAGGCCGCCCTCGAAGTCGATCTCCCGGAAGGCGGCACCATGCTGGGCTTTGGCGTGAAGTACGCGGGCGAAGGCTCGCCGATTGCCGGCCAGAACGAGCGTGCCAGCCCGGTCGTCGTGCAGTACGTCGATGACAAGTCCTACGTGGTGTGGCCCAAGAGCCAGGCCCAGCGCGACGCCGTCATCCCGTTCCCCGCCGGCACCGTCTACTCGCCCAAGTAACAGCCCAAGTACAAGTAACACCCGTCCGAAGAGGCTGTGCGCAGGTGCTCGTCGTCGAAAGTCTGGTCAAGCGTTTCGGCGGGTTCACGGCCGTAAACAATGTGTCGTTCAAGGTCGAGAAGGGCGAGATTCTCGGCCTGATCGGCCCCAACGGGTCGGGTAAGAGCACGATCTTCAACATGCTCTCGGGGACATTTCCCCCGAGCGCGGGCTCGATCCTGTTCGAAGGCAGCGAACTCGCCGGCCTGCCGCCGCACAAGATCATCAACCGCGGGATCGGGCGGACCTTCCAGATCCCGCGGCCGTTCCGCCGGCTGTCGATCTTCGAGAACGTGGCGCTGGCCGGCTATTACGGCCAGGGCGGGGGGAGCGGCAGCCACAGCCGCATCAAGGCGGGCGAGTCGGCCGAGCGGGCGCTGGCGGCAGTCGGCCTGCCGGTCGACCGCAATGCCAGCGTCGATGGCCTCGGGGCAGCGGGACTGAAAAAGCTCGAACTTGCCAAGGCGCTGGCGACCGAGCCCACCCTGCTGCTGGCTGACGAAAGCCTGGGCGGTCTCGACGAGCACGAGATGGACCAGGCCGCCGACATGCTGCGCCGCATCCGCGACGATCTCGGCATCACCATCATCTGGGTCGAGCACATCATGGGCGTTCTGATGCGCGTGGTCGACAGGGTCATGGTGCTGGATCACGGCGAGAAGATATCCGAGGGATTGCCGGCCGCGGTGGTGAGCGACCCGCGGGTCATCGAGGTCTATCTCGGCACCGACGTCGACGCGACCCAGGCGGTCACGGCGGCGGCGGCACGCTGAAGGAATGCCCTCGATGCTCGAATTGAAATCGGTCGACGCCGGCTACGGAACATTCCAGGCGCTTTTCGGCACCTCCCTCGAGGTCAAGGCCGGCGAGGCGGTGGGCGTGATCGGGCCCAACGGTGCCGGCAAGACGACGCTGATGCGGGTGATCTCCGGACTGATCCGCCCGACCAAGGGCGCGATCGCGATGGAAGGCACCGATGTGCTGACGACGCCGCCGCATCGCATCATCGAACTCGGGATCGCGCACGTGCCGGAGAATCGCCGGCTGTTTCCCAGACTGACGGTCGAGGACAATCTGCGCATGGGCGCCTTCACGCCCGCCGCGCGCCCCAAGTTCGCGCAACGCCTGGAGTTCGTGTTCGACCTGTTTCCGCGCATGAAGGAGCGGCGCGGCCAGCTCGCCGGCACGATGTCGGGCGGCGAGCAGCAGATGTGCGCCATCGGCCGCGCCCTGATGTCGGACCCCAAGCTTCTCCTGCTCGACGAGCCGTCGGCCGGCCTTGCGCCGGTCGTCGTCCAGCAGGTGTTCGAGCTGGTGAAGCGCATTCGCGCCAGCGGACTCACCGTGCTGATCGTCGAGCAGAATGTGAAGCAGGTGCTGCGCGTGGTCGACCGCGCCTATCTGCTCGAAGCCGGCACCATCCGCATCTCGGGCACGTCGGCCGAACTGCTGGCGAGCGACACGATCAAACAGGCGTATCTCGGCGTCTAGGGCAGGTTGATGATGGCGGACATATTCGACGTTTATCTGGCCGAGGCGATCATCAGCGGCATCCTGCTGGGCGGCGTGCTGGCGCTGCTGGCGCTGGGCCTCAACCTGATCTTCGGCGTCATCGACGTCACCTGGATCTGCTACGCCGAGCTGATCATGCTCGGCATGTACGCACTCTACTATTTCTATTCCGTCTTCGGCCTGCCGATGTGGGTCGCCGCACCTGCCTGCATCGCGATCGTGGCGGTGCTGGGCCTGCTCCTGCATTACATCGTGATCGCACCGCTGCTCGATGCGGCGCCGATCAACCAGTTGCTGGCGACCGGCGGCGTGCTGTTCTTCCTGCAGAGCTTCGCCACCGTCGCCTTCGGCATCGACTTCCGCAATCTCGGCATCCGCCTGCCGGTGCTGGCGCTGGGCGAGATGCATTTCAGCTATGCCCGACTGCTGGCCTTCGGCGCGGCGCTGGCCGGCATGGTGGTGGTCTACCTGTTCATGACGCGGACCTATATCGGCACGGCGATCCGCGCCATCTCGCAGGACCGCCAGATCATGGCGCTGATGGGCGTCGACACAAGGCGGCTCTATCTCGTTACCTCGGCGATCGGCGGTGCGCTGGCCGGCCTTGCGGCCTGCCTGCTGGTCCTGCAGTACGACGTCCATCCCTTCGTCGGTCTGTCTTTCGGGCCCATCACCTTTCTGATCTGCGTGCTGGGCGGCCTCGGCAACTTCATCGGCGGCTTCGTCGCCGCCTTCCTGTTCGCGCAGATCATCTCGCTGGGCGGCCTCTACTCCGACCTCGAATGGGGTTACGTGCTGGCCTTCGCTTTCTTCATCGTGATGATGTTCATCCGGCCCGCCGGACTGTTGGCGAGACGCCAGTGAAGACGCTCATGAATCCGCGCCACCTGCTCTGGGCGGTCGCCGCGGTGGCGCTGGTCGCGCTGCCGTTCGTCTATCGTCAGCCCTATCATCTGCACGTCCTGGTGCTGATTCTGATCTGGTCTTTCGCCTACACCTCGTGGTCGGTGATGGGCCGCTTCGGGCTGGTGTCGCTGGGGCACGGCGGCTTCATGGGGGTCGGTGCTTACGTGACCGCGCTCCTGTGGAACCATCTCGGCATGTCACCGTGGCTCGGCATCCCGATCTCCCTGGTCTGCGCTGGCGCGCTCGCGCTGATCGTCGCTTATCCGTGCTTCCGCTTCCGCATCACCGGGCATTATTTCGCGCTGGTGACGCTCGCTCTGTCGGGCATCGTGCTGCAGATCATCACGGCGACCCGCGACCTGACGGGCGGCTCGCTGGGCTACACGCCCGAGCGCACCAAGGGCAGCGGCCTCGCTGCCCTGCAGTTCGTCGACAAGGAGACTTGGTATCTGATCGCTCTGGCGGTCTGGGCGGTCGGCATCGCGATCTGGTACTGGATCGATCGCAGCATGATCCGCTACGCCATGGAGGCGATCTCCGAGGATGAGGACGCCGCCGCGGCGGCCGGCATCAACGTCACCGCCGAGAAGCTCAAGATCACCGTGTTGAGCGCGGTCATGACTGCTCTGGCCGGCGCCCTGTACTGCCAGTATCAGATGTTCATCTCCCCCGACACCGTGAGTGGCATCTCGGTTTCATTGCAGATGGTGTTCGCCGCCGTGGTCGGCGGCATCTACGTCGCCCTGGGCCCGACCGTCGGCGCCATCATCACCATCATGCTGGCGGAGGGGCTGCGGATCGGCTTCGGGACCAAGGCAGTGGGCTGGGATAACCTCGTCTACGGCGTTTTACTGGTCGTTTTCATCATCTTCCTTCCCAAGGGCATTCTTGGTAGCTTGCTTGCGCGTATGAAGTCGTCAAGCAAGCGATAGAATGGATGAGTTTGATTTTGTCGTCGTCGGGGCCGGATCCTCGGGGGCGCCTATCGTCGATCGCCTGACGGCGTCGGGGCGCCATAGCGTCCTGTTGCTGGAGGCCGGACCGGACGACAACACCAATCGCTGGCTGTCGATCCCGCTGGGTTTCGCCAAGACTTTCCTCGACCCCAATGTGAACTGGAAGTTCGCCACCCAGCCGGAGGCCGAACTAGGCGGTCGCCGTGTCTACTGGCCACGTGGCAAGGTCGTGGGCGGATCGAGTGCCATCAACGGCATGGTCTATGTCCGGGGCTTGGCCTCGGACTACGACCGCTGGCGCCAGATGGGCAACCAGGGCTGGTCGTTCGACGACTGCCTGCCGTATTTCAAGCGCCTCGAAGCCTATCCCGGCGGCGCGTCGGACCTCCATGGCGGCGACGGCCCGGTGAAGATCACCCAGGACGAGTACCGCAACGAGATCGGCGAGACGTTCCTGGCCGCCTGTGCCGAGGTCGGCCTGCCGTCCATTGCCGACTTCAACGGTCGTGGCGAGGAGGGCTCGGGCCTGTATCACGCGACCGTCAGCGATGGCCGCCGGGTCTCGACCGGCAGGGCCTATCTCGCGCCGGCGCGTCGTCGTTCCAATTGCCGCGTCGTGACCGGCGCCCTGGTCGAGCGCATCAACGTCGCCGACGGGCGCGCCACGGGTGTGACCTACCGCAAGGACGGCCAGACCGTGACGGTACAGGCACGCTGCGAGGTCGTGGTCTCCGCCGGTGCCGTCGGGTCGCCGCAGCTGTTGCAGCTTTCGGGGATCGGGCCGGCCGCGCTGCTGGGCGGCTTCGGCATTCCGGTCGTCCGCGACCTGGCCGGCGTGGGCGAGAACCTGCAGGATCACTGGGGTGTGCGCTCGACCTACCGGACATGGTGGCGCCTCACCGTGAACGACGACATCAATCTGTACCATCGCCGGCTGAGTGCAATGGTCGAATATGCGCTGCTGCGGACCGGGCCGTTGACCGCCAGCCCGGCCTTCGCAGGTGCCTTCGTGCGGTTGATGCCGCAGTCGGACGAGCCCGACACCCAGTTGCATTTCTTTCCCTGGTCGACCGACCGGATCGATCGCGGTCCCCACAAGTTCTCAGGCTTCACGATCCTCACCAACCAGTCCCGGCCGGAAAGCCGCGGCCACATACGCATTTCCTCGCCGGATCCTGCGGCACCGCCCGCGATCGTCGCCAACTACCTGTCGTCGGACCTCGATCGGCAGGCGACGGTGGCGGGCGTCAAGTTCGTGCGCCTTCTTGCCCGCACGACGGCCCTGTCGCGGATCCTGACGGAAGAGCTTCTGCCGGGAGTCGAGGCGTGGAGCGACGAGGATTTCCTCGACCATGCCCGCAAGGAGGGGCAGTCGGCATACCATCCGGTCGGCACCTGCCGCATGGGAAGCGACGCCGGCGCCGTGGTCGATGCCAGGCTGCGCGTGCACGGTATCGCCGGCCTTCGCGTCGCCGATGCCTCGATCATGCCGATCCTGGTGTCCGGCAACACCAACGCCGCCTGCATGATGATTGGCGAGAAGGCTGCCGACCTAATCCTGGCCGACGCGCGATAGCGCGAAGATTTCCAGCGGCGCGTTGCGGCCGCGGACGTCGAGCGTGGGCAGCGGTTCGGCGGCGAGGTCCGAGGGCAACGCCATCGACTTCAGCAGTTCGGCGGACACCAGAACGTCGCGGCCCCGCGCCTTGGCGGCCTCGAGCAGGCGCGCCGCCACGTTCAGCGTGTCGCCGACATAGGCGATCTCGCGCCTGAGGTCGCCGATTTCGCCGGCGACGATCTCGCCGCAATGGAGGGTCGCCCGGAACTCCGGCACGACGTCGAATCTTGTGCGGTACCGCTCGCCGTGGGCGGCAATGAAATCGTGGACAATGAAGGGGCAGGCGAGGCAGTCGCCATTGGCCAGCGCCGGGCCGGCTGACCAGGTCAGGATCGCCTCGTCGCCCACATACTTGTGGATTTCGGCATCGCATTCGAGTGCCGCATCGGCGACGTCGCGAAAGAAGTCGTTGAGCAGTTCGTGGAAGCGGATGGGCCCCAGCCGCTCGGCGTGTCCGGTCGAGTCCTTCGATCAACAGGAAGACCTTCTGCTCGCGCCTGGGCTGGACGTAGCGGCCGGTCAGCAGGTTCTTGAGCGTGACCCAGCCCAGCAGGCGGCCCATCTCGAAGGCAAAGGTGCCGATGAACACCATGAGCGCCCCGAAGACGAAGGAATTGACCATGATGCGATCGAACTCTAACGGCCGGCCCATGATGCCATTGAAGACTAGCCGCACGAGGACCGTGCCGCCGACGATGCAGACCAAGTAGTAGACGTTCTTGAACGCAAGATAGGCGAGTAGCGGCAGGCGCCGCATGCGTCGCGCAAATGCCCAGTGCGTGCGATAGACTTCGAACAACACGATCGGCGTGGCCACCGTAATGGCGTTCACGACACCCAGCAGCGAGGACACGAGCCGTGAGAAACCGGGCGGTGCTGCAAGGTAGCCGAACACAGCGCTGGCGGCGGCGCTCACCAAGACCACGATGACGATGGTCCGCCGATCCCGTCCCGCGCGGTGGCCCGCCTTCATTGGAGGCGCCGGGCGAGCGCGCGGGCGAAGGTCGCGTGGTCGACGTTGCCGCCCGAGCAGACCACGGCGACAGCGCGGCCTTTTACCGGCAGCTTGCCCGTGAGCGCCGCCGCCAGGGCGACCGCACCGCCCGGCTCGACCACCAGCTTGAATTCGCGGAACGCCACTTCCATGGCGTCCAGCACCTCCTCGTCGGTGACGACCAGTCCCGGCCCCAGCAGCTTCAGCGCGAGCGGGAAGGTGACGTCGCCCGGCGTCGGCGCCAGCAGGGCGTCGCAGATCGAGCCGCTGAGCTTGGCGTTGGTCTGCCTGGTGCCGGAGCTGAGCGAGCGCGCGAGATCGTCGAAGCCCGCCGGTTCGCCGGCATGCACGCTGGTCGACGGGCTGAGGCCTTTGACGGCCAACGCGATCCCCGTCGACAGGCCGCCGCCCGAGCAGGGAGCGGCGACGGCATCGAGCGTGATGCCCAACGCCTTGGCCTGCTCCACGATCTCGAGGCCCGCCGTGCCCTGCCCGGTCAGGATCCAGGCATGGTCATAGGGCGGCACGACCGTGGCGCCGGTCTTCCGGGCGATGCCGAGGCCGATCTCCTCGCGGCTGTCTTTTACGCGGTCGTAGAGCACGATCTCTGCACCTGATGCCCGTGTGTTGGCGACCTTCAGCGCCGGCGCGTCGGCCGGCATGACGATGGTCGTCTTCACACCCAGCAAGCGGCCGGCTTCGGCGAGCCCTTGCGCATGATTGCCCGACGACCAGCCGACCGCACCTTTCTTGCGGTCGGCCTCGCTCATCGACGCCAAAAAATTGTAGGCGCCGCGCAGCTTGAACGAGCCGGTGCGCTGCAGGCACTCGGCCTTGACGAACAGCCGGCCGCCCAGCATCGCATTGACGCGCGAATTCTCGAGCAGCGGCGTGCGGATCGTGATTCCCTCCAGGCGGCCGGCGGCAGCTTGGACGTCAGCGAAAGCAGGAAGCGAAGTCATTACGAAACACCCAGGAGAGCAGGAAGTCGGGAAAGATCGCCGAGCTGGCCCGCCAGCACGCCGGGCAGACCATCGTCGGGCGCGCCGGCGCGGTTGATCCACACGGTACGAAAACCGAAATGCGCCGCGCCATGCGCGTCCCAGCAATTCGACGACAGGAAGCAAACCTTGTCCGGCGCGACGCCGCAACGGGCCTCGACCAGACGATAGACCTCGGGCGCGGGCTTGAAGACGCCGACCGAATCGACGCTCAGCACGGCTTCGAAGCGTGCGGCGAGGCCGGAGGCGACGACCATCGGCTCCAGCATTTCCGGATTGCCGTTGGACAGGATCGCCAGCCGCAGGCCGGCGCGCTGCAGCGTGTCCAGCATGGCCGGCACCTCGGGAAAGGGGTCGAGGGCGAGATAGGCGCCCATCAATTTCTCACGCGCGCCAGGGACGGAGATATCGTGCGCAGCGAGGCAATGGTCGAGCGCCTCGCCCGTCACCTGCCAGAACGGCGCGTAGGCGCCCATGCCGTTGCGCAACCACGTGTACTGGATCTGCTTTTGCCGCCACATCTCGGCCAGCGCGTCGGCCTTCGGTCCGATCGCGCCGCGATGGCGCGCAACCGCCGAGTTGAAGTCGAACAGCGTGCCATAGGCATCGAACACGCAGAGTGTCGTCATGAATTGCTCCGGGGCACGCAAGACCGTAGGCTAACAAGCATGTTCATCGCCATCGTTCAAATCCCCATGGAAAAGCGGCCGCGCGACGCTGCCGTCGAGGCCGCCGCGAAATCGGCGCCGACTTACACCGCGCTCGGCGCCAAGGGCCTGCTCCGCAAATACTACCTCAATGGCGAGGCCGGCGGCGGCGGGGTCTATCTCTGGCGTTCGGAAGCGGCGGCCCGCGCCTGGTACACGCCGGAGTGGGAAAAGCGCATGGCGGCGGCGTTCGGCGCCCCACCCACCGTCACCTACTATGACAACCACGTCGTCGTGGACAATGAAGCAGGCGCGGTTCGCGTCGAGGGGAAAGACTGAGATGCAAAAGCGTAGATTGGGACGGACCGGCCTCGAAGTTTCAGTCCTGGGCTACGGCGCGGGCGCCGTCGGCGGGTTGTTCACCAAGGGCACGGCGGCCGACCAGGAGCGTGCCGCGGCGCGCGCCATCGAAGCCGGCATCAACTATTTCGACACCGCCTCGACCTACGGCAACGGCGAATCCGAGCGCAACCTCGGCCGCGCGCTAAAAAGCCTGAAGGCCGACGTCGTCGTCGGCACGAAATTCCGGCTGACCGCCCAGAACCGCGCCGATGTCGCGGGTTTCGTCGCGCAGTCGCTGGAGGACAGCCTGAAGCGCATGGGCCGCGACCATGTCGATCTCCTGCAGCTCCACAATCCGCTGGTCGCCACTGACGCCGGCGACAGGCTCGCCATCGAAATCGCGCTGAACGAAGTGGTGCCGGCGCTGGAGAAGCTGCGCAAGGCCGGCAAGACGCGCTTCATCGGTTTCAGCGGCGTCGGCGAGCCCGCGATGCTGCTGCGCGCCGTCGACTCGAAGCTCTTCGACACGGTGCAGGTCGTCTACAACGCGCTGAACCCCAGCGCCGGCGGCCCGCTGCCCAAAGGTGCACCCGGCCTCGACTACGGCCGCCTGCTCGACAAAGCGAAGGCGGCCGACATGGGCACCATCATCATCCGCGCGCTGGCGGGCGGCGCACTGAGCGGCACCACCGACCGCCATCCGCTCGCCATGCAGGAGGTCCCGCCAATCGGTTCGGCGCCGGACTTCGCAAGTGATGTGGCGCGCGCGAAGCAGCTCGAGCCGCTGGTGCACGAAGGCGCGGCCACGAGCCTCACCGAATTGGGCGAGCGCTTTGTGATCTCCCATCCCGCCGTCTCGACGATGCTGATCGGCTACTCGACGCTACAACATCTCGAGGAGGCGATTGCGGCGGTGAACAAAGGGCCGCTGCCGGAGGCGGTATTGAGGCGGATTAGGTAGGCGACCCTTCAGAGATTACGCTGAAGCGTCGTCCGAGTAGGCGCCAAACGATGGTGATCTGTCTGGCTGAATTGCGAAGCGAACTCTTAACTCGTCTCGCTCGGCACCACGCGTATCATCAAAGCGAACTGGCAGGACGTACTCGTGCTCTTCCGCTATCGCCCGGCTCAACGCGGCGCGTCGCTCGTGACGTGTCCACTTCTTGTTAACGTATTCATTTGAAATGAACATTACGACGTACGAGGCGTCGGCTGCGAACAACTGATGAAAGAATTCGATTCCGTCCTTTCCCCAAAGTGTGAGTGCTTCGAACTCATCGTAGAATACTGAAATGCCTCGTGCTTGTAGCGCATGGGCGACAGCGCTCACGTAGCTGCGTTGCTCGCCTGCAAACGATAGCGCGACTTGGTATGTAGACTTGGGTGCATCAACGCCGGCCTTTGAGTCGCTGAGCGATGCCGTAGAGGTACTAGCGCCGGCTGGAAATAGAGCTTGCTTTATTGCCGCTGTCTGATGGGCAATATCGGCCGGAGACAAGTCAGTCCAGGTACCGAAATCGTGCTCTGGTGGAAAGTTGATGCCGTCACCACGGAGGATGGCATCCTTCTGGATGCCCGCGCCGCCCAGCATCGAGCGGCGCGACGATGAGGAACTGCCGGAGCGGCGGGGCCTCTAGATCGTGGCCTACCTGCTCGATACCGATGTCGCCATCCATCTGCGCGATGGCGATCCGGCGGTCACGGCCAAGGTGGCCGCGCTCGATGATGCCGTGTTGATGTCGATCGTCACCCGCGTCGAACTCGAAGGCGGCGTCTATCGCGAGCCGGCCCATGCTCCGGTCAGGCGCGCGCGCCTCGACGCTATCCTCGCCGCCGTGCCGACGCTCGCATTCGACGATGAGGCCGCCGACGCCTACGGCGCCCTCGTGGCAAGCGCTGGCTATTCGCGCCGCAAGCTGCTCGACCGCATGATCGCGGCCCAGGCGCTCGTCCATCGTGCTTCGCTCGTCACCATGAATGCCGGCGACTACGCGGACATTCCGGAGCTAGCATTGCTGGCATGGTGAGACGCCGCGAAAGTTCGACAAGCTCAGCAGGTTCTGCTATGAATTTTGGATAGGCTGGCGCTTTTTGTGCCGGCCTTTTTCATCTCCACAAAGACCTCTCAGGGTCTCACCGTCCGAGCGCGTCCCTCGTCCAGCGCTCGATGGCGGCGGCGTCCATGGCGCCGGACTGGCGGGCGATTTCCTTGCCGTGCTTCAGGAGGATCATCGTCGGGATGCCGTGGATGGCGAAGCGGCCGGCGAGCGCCTGTTCGTCCTCGGTGTTGACCTTTGCCAGGCGCACGGTGGGTTCGAGGCGGCCCGCTGCCTTCTCGAACTGGGGCGCCATCGCCTGGCAGGGGCCGCACCACGGCGCCCAGAAATCGACCAGCACCGGGATGTCGCTCTTGGCGGCATGGGCCTCGAAGCTCCGGGCATCGAGGGCGACGGGACGTCCCGCGAAGAGCGGCGAGCCGCACTGGCCGCATTTGCCGGCGTTCCCCGCCTCAAGCTTCTCGCGCGGGAACCGGTTGAGGGTGCTGCAGGCGGGGCAGGCGAGGATGAGGGAATCGGTCATGGAGAATCCAACGATACAGGCGGCGGGAGGATGCGGATTATCTGACAGGTCCGCGATTCGGGCCTCAGTCCAAAAGGCATGCGGCGGTGTCCGGAAAATCGAACGCAAGGGTTTGAGACCGTTCGCGAATCCGGCGATGGCCGGGCGACTTTGCGAACAGCTGGCCCGGCCGACTCGGGACAGGCCGTGTTCGCAAAAGGCGTTTACGAACGCCCCGTCGCCGGCGGCACCGTCTTGAACGGGCCATTGAGCCGGTCGCGGTAGACGTTGACGCCTTCCATGATGCGCTGGACATAGTCCCGCGTCTCGCGGAACGGGATCATCTCGATCCAGTCGACCATGTCGATCTTGCCGGCGCGCGGGTCGCCGATCGTTTCCAGCCAGCGCGCGACGCGGTTGGGGCCGGCATTGTAGCCGGCCGCCGCCAGCTCGTAGGAGCCGCCGAACTTCTGCAGCATCTCGGCCAGGTATTTGGTGCCGAGCTGGACGTTGTAGGCGGGATCGCGCGTGAGCTTTTCCTGGATGAAGGGCACGCCGACGCGGCCGGCGACATCGCGCGCCGTGCCGGGCAGGAGCTGCATCAGGCCGAGCGCGCCGGAGCTGGAGACGGCGGCGGCGTTGAACGAGCTTTCCTGGCGCGTGAGGGCCAGCGCCAGCGCGCGTTCGATCGAGCCGGTGGAACCGAGGTCGACGACGGGGAAGGACGCATCGAACAGGGTGACGCCGCTCACGGCGCCACGTCTTGCGATGGTGAGCGCCACGTCGGGGCGCCTGAGTTCCACGGCGAGCTGCGCCAGCAGCACCGTCTCGCCGGGCGCCGTCACCATGCGGGCCAGTCTCAGCAGGAATGGCCCGGCACGCTCATAGGCGCCGGCCTGGCCGAGGTAGCGCGCAACCGTCACCAGTTCGCGGCCGCCCAGCGTCTGGCGGTCGGCGGCGCTGGCTACGGGATCGCTCGGCAGTTGCGCGGCGGTGCCGGGCAGTTTGCGCGCCGCGAGCTGGCCGTAGAAGGTCTGCCCGAAGCCCGCCGCCCTGGCGTACCATTCGTTGGCTTCTTTCGAGCGCCCCGCGGTTTCGTGGCTCCGGCCCAGCCAATAGGCGGCGCGGCTCTTCGAGATCGCGGTCGAGACGCCGTCGTAGAGCGTCTGGAAATGTTTTTGGCCGTCGGCCGGCTTCTTGAGATGGCGGAGCGCGATCCAGCCGGCGAGGAACTCGGCCTCGGCGAAGGGCACGCCCTTGGTGAGGCCATGGCCCACGACGACGGCATAGGCATCGGCAGGGCGGTTGGCGCCGAGCAGATCGCGCGCGAGCTGATTGCGCTCGTTCCACCACGCGTCGGTTTGATTGGCACCCTGCTGGTTGCCCGACATCACCGTCTTGGCCTCATCGAGATTGCCGGTGCGACGCAGCCACTGCGCGCGCTCCAGGCGCACGGTCGGCTCATTGAGGCGGGCGGCGGCAACGCCGCGCAACACGGTCGGCGCATCGGCGGCGCGCGTGGCCATCGCCAGGCGCGCGTTGGCCACGGGCTGATAGTCGGGCGGCAGCTTGGCCACCAGCTCCGCCGCGACCTGTGGGCGGCCGCCCTGCAGGATGCGATCG
>CAMARK010000058.1 GCA_945860205.1 Reyranella massiliensis 521
GACGCTTGGTACCGCCCGCAAGAAGAAGCGAGTATTGCGAAACCAGCACGTCGACCGCACAAAAGTGCAGTAGTTATCGGCATGGTGTTCCAGGCCCCCATCCTGCTGAAGTGGCGCACCATCCTGGAGAACGTGCTGCTGCCGGTCGAACTGGCTGGCAAGGACCCGGGCGCATTGCGCAAGCGTGCGTTCGACCTGCTGGAGACGGCCGGATTACATGGCTTTGCCGACAAGCTGCCGCGCGAACTCTCCGGCGGCATGCAGCAGCGCGCCTCGCTCTGCCTCGCCCTGCTGCTCGATCCGCCACTCCTGCTGATGGACGAGCCGTTCGGCGCGCTCGATGCCATGACCCGCGACGACATGGCGTTGGAGCTGCTGCGTATCTGGGGCGAGCGCGACCTCGCCCGCGAGGCGCGCAAGACCGTCCTGTTCGTCACCCATTCCATCCCCGAGGCGGTGTTCCTTCGGATCGTGTGGTCGCAATGTCGCCCCGCCCCGCCCCGGCCGCATCGCGGCGGACCTCAGGATCGACCTGCCGCAGCCCCGCACCGTGGAACTGCGCCTCCGAGGCCTTCGGCCGCCTCAACCTGGAGATTTTCCGGACGCTTACAGGAAGGACGGTTGGCGCGACTGCCTCCGGCTGATAAGGCCCGGCGGAAATTGCCAGGAGCAGCAAATGGCCATCGCCGCCGCCAATCCGGAATTCGCTTGAATTATATCGCTATATCAATGACATATGTGTTCGTGGGTTCATTCCAACTGGCCCGCCAAGTTTTTCATGACCTGGTCCCAGGACGAGCGTGAGCAATCCACCGATGAAGCCTTTGAGATCATTGACGCGAGCCGCCGTGGCCGTCCTCGCGCTCTCCCTAGGAGCTTGCAGCCGAGATATCTTCTTTGAAGGCAACGAATACAGCGTCCCGATGACGGTCGCCCGTATCAAGCGCCTTTACGAAGCAAGGGACGCCTGTCTTGCCAAGAACGCCGTCCCCTCGGATACCAGCAGTTCGGACGTTGCCAGCATCGCCCAGGCGGTCGCCCTGTCCTGCACACCCGAAACCGACCAGCTCATCGTCGCGAGCAATCCCGACCGCGACCCGAAGGTCGCCCTGGCGATCCGCAACGACACGGATCGGCGGGCGATGGTGTACGTCATGAGGGCGCCACGTTGATTTCCCCGCAACATCTGACCCTAACCGGCCTGGTGCTTCTGGCGCTGACGCTGGGGGCCTGCAATACCCCGGCGCTGTTCAAGGCCGGCGGCTACAGCAACCCCAGGGTGGTCACCAAAGTCGATCGGGCGTACGAAGCGCGAGACGCCTGTCTCACGAAGAATGCCGCGCCGACAAACGGCGAGCCCGATGTTGCCAGCGTCGCCAGGGCCGTTTCCCTGTCGTGCCTGCCCGAGACCAACCAGCTCATTGCCGTGACCAACCCTGCCCAAGATCCGAAGGTGACGGCGGCGATCATGGCAGACAACGACGCCAAGGCCTTGCGCTTCGTCAGGCTGGCTCGTGGCGAGGGTTCGAACTAGCGCGACACCGCGCGCGCGACGAGCTGCGCCATCCGGTCTTCCGCATCGCCTTGGATATTGAACGCCCCGAGCTGCCGGCGACATTCGGCGGTCAGTTGATTGGTGCGCTGTTCGCCGCAGGGCTTCCGGCGTTCGATGTGCGCCGCGCAGAAATAGAAGGCCAGGCCGCCCACGATCCAGAGGAAGACCGACACGTCGATGGCGCGATCGAACACGTGATCGATCTCGCGCCCCTCGCCATTCGGCGCCGACAGCGACACGATGAACCGAAGAGCCACGATGCTGAGCGGCAAGGTCGCCGCACCGCAGGCCAGGTAAATGAGGGTGAGACTTCCGAGTGTCATCCGGCATGATCTCCGGACTCCTCGGCGCGCGCCCGTTCGACGGCGTCAAGAATCTCGGTCAAGCCGGTCCAGTAGACCACGCCCTGCTTGGCCAGCTCGTCCCGCACGGTGCGGATCAGGCCAGCTTTCCTGATCATGAGATTTGCAAGATCGATCTTGGCGGACTGGTTCAGCACGAAGGGGCTCCCGGATGCGCTTGTCGTGTCGACTATACACTGCACTAGCCCGACCATCGACAGGGGCCGTGCGTCACGATGACCTCAGAGCCGGCCTCTAGAGCCTCAAGAGCCACGCCTCGACGTTGCCCTTGCCCTTGACCTCGATCGAGCCGCGCGGCTCGAAGGCGAACAAGCCCTGCAACTTCTCATAGACCGGGCGAGTGACCTGGACCGAGTCGGGAAGACCGCCCGATTCCATGCGGCTGGCGAGGTTCACCGTGTCGCCCCAGAGGTCGTAGATGTACTTGCTCTTGCCGATGACGCCGGCCACCACGGGACCGCTGTTGATGCCGACGCGCAGCTTCATCGAGACCCGGTGCTCAAGAGCGTGCTCGCGGGTGATATGGACCATGCGGATCGCCATGCGCACCATGCGCTCGGCATGGTCGGGCACCGGCACGGGCATGCCGCACACCGCCATGTAGGCGTCGCCCACCGTCTTGATCTTCTCGATGCCCAACTGTTGGGCCGCCTCATCGAAGCGCGTGAACAGGCCGTTGAGAAGGGTCACGACTTCCTGCGGTGGCATTTCCGACGACATGGCGGTGAATCCGACCAGGTCGGCGAAGGCGACCGTGACCTCGGCAAAGCCGTCGGCGATGCCCTGCTCGCCGCCGCGCAGCCGGTTGGCGATCGGCGCCGGCAGCACGTTCAGGAGCAGTTCCTCGTTCTCGCGGTTCTTGCCCTCGATCACGACGTTCTTCTCGCGCAGCTCGTCGACCATGCCATTGAAGGCGAAGCAAAGCTGGCCGATCTCGTCGTTGGTCCGGACCGCCACCTTGGCGCCGTAATCGCCGGCGGCGAAGCGCCTCACGCCGGCGGTGAGCTCGCGCAACGGCCCAAGCAGGGCGCGCGACAGCCATCCGCTGGTCAGGATCACCACCAGCAACGCGAGCCCGCCCACGATCGCCAGGTCCTGCCGCAGCTTGTAGATCGGCGCGAAGGCTTCGGCGCTGTCGATCTTGGCGATAAGCGCCCACTTGACGCCGGCGATGTTGAGCGGCCCCCACGAGGCAAGTGTCGGCAGACCGCGATAGCCGATGATTTCGCCGGCGCCCTCGGCGCCGGCCAGCGCGGACTGGCTGGCCTTGGTGTCGACGTGCTGGATCAGGATCGGCGTATCGAAGCGGCGGATGGCGGCCATCTCCGGCTCAGGCGTGCCGACCGCCTTCAGTTCGGCGAAGTAGCGCTCGCGATTTTCGTAGAACGCGCGCGGGCCGGAGCGCAGCAGGTGATCGGGACCTACCAGATAGGCCTCGCCGGTGGCACCGAACCCTTCGTGCTTCCAGCGTCGGTCGCCAGTCACGACCTTGTCGATCTCGTGGTCCGACAACTGCGCGATCAGCACGCCAACGACGATGCCCTCGTCGATCACCGGTGCCGCCATGAAGGCGGTCGGCGCGCCGCCGGCTGGCGCGTAGAGCGCAAAATCCTCGAGGCAGACGGCGGACCGGTCGGCCATTCCGGAACAGCGGGCGACGGCGGCCGCCATGTTGGTCTTGCGATAAGGCCCGATGTGGGTCGATGTGGAGAAATCCACTTCCTTGTCGACGGTATAGATCAGGCGGCCGGATTTCGGATCGGCGATCATGAAGTCGGAGAAGCCGACGGTGGTGGCGGCGGCGCGCATCAGCGGGTGATAGATCGCGTGCAGCTTGCTGTAGCGGCTGCCGTCGCCGGCATCGTCGACCAGCCGGCGCCGCGCCTCGGCATGCGGATTGGTCACGATGTAGTGGTACTGGAGATAGTTGGCGCCTGCACCGACCGGCAGGTAGTCGGCAAGGACCGGCGCCGTGCCGAGGACCCGGCTGATCTCGGGAACGAAATGCGCGCCGTACCAGTCGCTCACCTTCTGGCGCATGTCGTCGGTCAACGGCTCGCGGTCGAGCTCGTTGAACGCGACGCGGAACTCGCGCGACGCCTCGACCACCATCTTCGAGGTGGCGAGCAGGCGCAGCTCGGCATGGATCGTCCGGAAGTAGGTCTCGACCTGCCGCGCCTTGATCTCGCGCGCCGCGGTGAGCTGATTGTAGATCGCCTGCTCGAGCGCATCGCGCGCGCGGACGTAGCCCAGCACGCCGGTGACGAGGACGGCGATCGCCCCCAGCAGGGTCAGGACCGCGAACAGCCGAAGCGAGAGCCCCCACCGCACGGGGCGGCCCGCGGGGCGCGCGGTGTCGGACAAGGCGTCGCTGTCCGCGGGCAACGACTATTCCTTCTTCGGCGTGTAGGCGCCGCCCGACGAGGCAGCCCGCACCTCGGCCGCCGTCTTGGCCTTGCGCAGGAGCACGAGCCTGGCCGCCTCGTCGTCGAGCATGGCGCGGGCGTTCTTCAGGACTGCCGGCGCATGCTTGGGCGGGAACTTCACGGCGCCATTCTCGTCCATGTGGATCAGGTCGCCCGGCGCCACGTCCATGCCGCCGACCGAGACCGGCACATTGACCGACTGCACCGCCATCTCGCCGTGGCCGGCGGTCACGCCGCCCAGCAGGAGCTGGAAGTTGAGCTTGCGGATGGCGTCGACATCGCGCGACGGACCGTTCGACAGCATGCCGACGCAGCCCACCGCCATCATCGAGCTGATCATCATCTCGCCGGCAAGGCCCGCCTTGTTCATCAGCTCGGGCGGCCATTTCTGCTGGATCACCAGGATGGTCGGCTTCTTCATCGCATCGAGCGCATCGACCACGTCCATGAAGGAAAGCCGGCCGGCATAGTTCGGGTCCGGCAGGCCATACACGCAGGTCACGGCATGGCCCACGATCGCGCCCATCTCGGGATAGATGCAGCGGATCGAGGTGTCGGTGTACCAGTTCTCGGTCCAGGGATTGTAGAGCCCGAGGCACAGCGGATTCTTCGGATAGGTAGCCACCACGTTGGTGATCGTGGGCGTGTCGATCTTGCGCAGTTCGCTGAAGAGCTGGTCGTCGCTTGGCTCGGTCATGGCAGGCATTTCCCCGGTTGATTCACTCGTTCTTCGCCCGAATGCCGGCGGCAGGCAAGGGCATCGGCAGAAGCGGCTTCACGGAACGAAAATCAGGAAGACGAAGGTCGCGAAGATGACGAGGTGCACGAAGCCCGGCAGGATATTGGTGCGGCCAGCGCCAAAGGTCACGAGGCTGACGGCAAAGGTGAGCACCAGGAGCACGACGTCGTGCGTGTCGACACCGAGTTCCAGCGGCTGTTTCAGGATCATCGCCAGGATGCTGACCGCGGGGATGGTGAGCCCGATGGTGGCGAGCGAAGAGCCCAGCGCCAGGTTGAGGCTCTTCTGCAACTCGTTGTTTTGTGCCGCGCGCAACGCCGCCAGCGTCTCGGGCAGCAGCACCAGCAGCGCTACCAGCAGACCGACGGCATCGACGGGCGCACCCACCACAGCGACGAAAGCCTCGATCGATCCGGCGAAGTGTTTGGCCAGCAGCACCACGGCCACGAGCGCGACCACCAGCAGCGCGACGCTCTCCCAGAACTGGCGTGACGTCGGCCCGCCGGACGGGACGTCGCCGGCCGGCGTATCACCGGGATCCGACAGGAAATAGTCGCGGTGGCGCACGGTCTGGACGTAGAGAAACACGCCGTAGAGCACGAGCGTCACGGCGCTGACGAAGCCCAGTTGGGCCGGCGAATAGAATGGCCCGGCCGCGCTGGTCGTGTAGGTCGGCAGGATGAGCGTCAGTACCGTAAGCGGCATCAGGACGACGAGGTAGGCGCTGGCGCCGGTCACGCGAAAGCCCTGCTCGCCGTAGCGCAGGCCGCCCACGATCAGGCAGAGCCCGACCATGCCGTTGCAGACCACCATGATCACCGAGAACACCGTCTCGCGCGCCAGGCCCGCCCGGCCCTCGCCCGCCAGCATGATCGACAGGATCAGCGCCACTTCGATCACGGTGACGGCCACGGTCAGCACCAGCGTGCCGTAGGGCTCGCCCGTGCGATGGGCAATGACATCGGCGTGATGGACAGAGGCGAAGACCACCGCCATCAGCACGACGAGCTCCAACAGCGACACCATCGCGCGAAGCGCCGGCGGCAGCGCGGCCGTATCGGCAATCGCCGACACGCCGAGCGCTGCGACGAGGCCGATCAGCGGCGCAAGCCGCCAAACCCAGCGCCTTCGCGCGCCCATCATGCTTCAGCCGGTCGTGCGGCGGGACTTCCACCAGTCGGTGAGCTCGCCCACCAGGCCCTTGCGAAAGGCCATGACGATCACCACGAAGATCGTGCCCTGGATCACCAGCACGAATTCGCCGGTGGCCGCCAGATAGTTCTGCATGGTTATGATGATGAAGGCGCCGACAACCGGGCCGATGATCGTGCCAAGGCCGCCGACCAGCGCCATCAGCACGACTTCGCCCGACATCGCGGCACTCACGTCGGTCAAGGTCGCGAACTGCATCACCATCGCCTTGGTAGCGCCCGCGAGTCCGGCCAGCGCCGCCGACAGCACGAAGGCCAGCAACTTGTAGCGGTCGGCCTCGTAGCCCAGCGACACCGCCCGCTGTTCGTTGTCGCGGATCGCCTTCAGCACCTGGCCGAACGGCGAATGAATGAAGCGGTAGATGGCGGCATAGCCGAACAGGAAGATCGCCAGCACCACATAGTAGAGAACCCTGTCGTCCTTGGTCGGGATCAGCCCACCCAGCAGCGCCTTGCGCGGAATGCCCTGCAGCCCGTCCTCGCCATGCGTGAACGGTGCCTGGACGCAGAAGAAATAGATCATCTGCGCGAAGGCCAGCGTGATCATCGCGAAGTATATGCCCTGACGGCGGATCGCCAGCGCCCCGGTGACCACGCCAAGGGCAGCCGCTCCCGCGACGCCGGCCAGCAGGCCGAGTTCCGGCGGCATGTCCCACGCCTTCACGACATGGCCGTAGAAGTAGCCTGCCATGCCGAAGAACATGGCGTGGCCGAAGCTCAGCAAGCCGACGTAACCCAGCAGCAGGTTGAAGGCGCAGGCGAACAGCGCGAAGCAGAGCGCCGTCATCAGGAACACCGGATAAGCGAACCACGGCGCCGCCAGCGCCGCCGCCAGCAGGACGAGGACGAGTGTTCTTTGGGCGGTCATTTGGTCTGCCCGAACAGGCCGGCCGGCTTGATCAGCAGGACGAGCGCCATGACGACGAAGATCACCGTGTTGGAGGCTGGCGGATAGAACACCTTGGTCAGGCCCTCGACCAGACCGAGGCCGAAGCCGGTGACGATCGAGCCCATGATCGAGCCCATGCCGCCGATGACCACGACAGCGAACACCACCAGCACCAGGTTGACGCCCATCAGCGCCGAGACCTGCTGGATCGGCGCCGCCAGCACGCCCGCCAAAGCGGCGAGGCCAACGCCCAGCCCGTAGGTGAGCGTAATCAGCCGCGGCACATTGATGCCGAAGGCGCGCACCAGGGTCGGATTCTCGGTCGCCGCCCTAAGGTAGGCGCCGAACTTGGTGCGTTCGATGCCGTACCAGGTGACGAGGCAGATCACGAGGGCAGCCACCACGACGAAGCCGCGATAGGTCGGCAGGAACATGAAGCCGAGGTTGGTGCCGCCGGGGATCGGGCTGGGATAGGGCGCCCCGGACGAACCCCATTTCCACTGGAACACACCCTCGATGATCAGCGCGAGGCCGAAGGTCAGCAGGAAGCCGTAGAGATGATCGAGATGGTAGATGCGTTTCAGCAACACCTTCTCCAGCACGATGCCGAACAGCCCGACGATCAGCGGCGCTAGAACCAGCGCCGCCCAGAACGGAATGTCGAGCTGGGTCAGCATCAGCCAGGCGGCGAAAGCGCCCATCATGTACTGCGCGCCGTGCGTGAAGTTGATGACGTTCAGCATGCCGAAGATCACGGCGAGGCCGAGGCTCAGCATGGCGTAGAAAGCGCCGTTGATGAGGCCGAGCAGGAGCTGGCCGAACAACGCCTGGGGTGGGATGCCGAGAAGTTCGAACATGGCGCCTAGACCCCCAGGTACGTTTGCAGCTTGCCGATGTTCTGCTGCACATCGGCGGAGGCGATCATGTCGACCACGCGGCCGTCCTCCATCACGTAGTGACGGTCGGCCACGGTGGCGGCGAAGTGGAAGTTCTGCTCGACCAGCAGGATCGTGAAGCCGCGGCTCTTGAGCTGGCGGATGATCTCGCCGATGCGCTGCACGATGACCGGCGCCAGGCCCTCGGTTGGCTCATCGAGCAGCAGCAGATCGGCACCGGTGCGCAGGATGCGGCCGATCGCCAGCATCTGCTGCTCGCCGCCCGACAGCTTGCTCCCCTGGCTGCGCTTGCGCTCCTCGAGGTTGGGAAAGAGCTGGTAGATCTCGGCCAGGCTCATGCCGCCCGGCTTCACGATCGGCGGCAGCAGCAGATTCTCCTCGACATTGAGGCTCGAGAAGATGCCGCGCTCCTCCGGGCAATAGGCGATGCCGAGCCGTGCGATTTCGTCGGATGGGCGGGCGATCAGGTCGCGACCGTCGAAGCGCACCGTGCCCGTGCGCTTGCCGACGATGCCCATGACCGACTTCAGCGTCGTGGTCTTGCCGGCACCGTTGCGGCCCAGCAGGGTCACGAGCTCGCCGCGGCCGATCTCGAAGCCGACCCCGTGGAGGATGTGCGACTCACCGTACCAGGCCTGCAGGTCGTCTACTTTCAGGAGTGCCTCAGCCATGACCGGTCCCGACGTAGGCTTCGATGACCGCCGGATGCTTCGACACCGTGGCATAGGGGCCCTCGGCCAGCACCTCGCCACGCGCCAGCACGGTGATGGTGTCGGAGAGGTCGGCAACGACCGACATATTGTGCTCGACCATCAATACGGTTCGATCCTTTGCCACGGCGCGGATCAGGGCCGCGATGCGCTTGATGTCTTCCTGGCCGAGACCCGCCATCGGCTCGTCGAGCAGCATCATCTCGGGGTCGAGCGCCAGCGTGGTGGCGATCTCGAGGGCCCGCTTGCGGCCATAGGGCAGCTCGACCGCCTGCAGTTCGGCGAACGAGGAGAGGCCGACCGCCTCTACCAGCTCGAGGGCGCGGGCATCGAGCCTGTCGAGCACGCGCTGCGAGCGCCAGAAGTGGAAGGAATTGCCGAGCTTGCGCTGGAGCGCGACGCGGACGTTCTCGCGCACCGAAAGATGAGGGAAGACCGCCGAAATCTGGAACGACCGCACCAGCCCCATGCGGGCGATCGCCGCCGGCGAGCTGCCGGTGATGTTGCGGCCATTGAAGCGGATCTGCCCTGCCGTCGGCGACATGAAATGGGTGAGCAGGTTGAAACACGTCGTCTTGCCGGCGCCATTCGGTCCGATCAAGGCGTGAATCGTCCGGCGCCGCACGCGCAAATCGACGTTCTTGACCGCAAGGAAACCCTTGAATTCCTTCGTCAGCCCGTTCGCCTCGAGAATTACATCTTCTTCAGCCATCCGCCCCCCTGCGGTGTGGCGAATTAATCGAAGGTTGGCGCTGCTGTCCAGCACTGGCGTTGCGACCGCCCTGCGGCTAGATTTCGGGCTCGCGACGGGGAGCGTCGTTCTGGGAGGGATTTAGACTATGAAATTTGGAACCACTATCCGGTACGCCGGCGCGGCTGCCGCCGTCGTCGGCCTGGCCGCCATCGGCCTTGCTACCATCGCGCAGGCCCAAGCGCCTGTGCCGCTCAAGATCGGCGTCATGGAAGGCTTCTCGGGCGTTTATGGCGACCTCACCCTCGGCGGCGTCGAGGCCGCGCAGATGGCGGTCGACGACTTCGGCGGCAAGGTGCTGGGCCGCCCGATCGAGATCGTGTCGGCCGATCACCAGACCAAGCCCGATGTCGGCGCGGCGATCGCGCGCAAGTGGTACGACGTCGATGGCGTCAAGATGATCACCGGGCTCGGCACCTCGTCGGTCGCCCTCGCGGTGCGGAAGATCTCCCAGGAAAAGGGCATGATCGACATCGTGACCGGCGCGGCTTCGGCGGACCTCACCGGTCCGGCCTGCTCGGAGACCGGCGCGCACTGGGTCTATGACACCTACGCTCTCGCCAAGGTGACCGGCTCGGCCATCGTCAAGGGCGGCGGCGATTCATGGTACTTCCTCACGGCCGACTATGCCTTCGGCCACGCGCTGGAGCGTGACGTGACGGCGATCGTCACGGCGTCCGGCGGCAAGGTGTTGGGCGGCATCAAGCATCCGCTCAGCACGCAGGATTTCTCGTCGTTCCTGCTGCAGGCCCAATCGTCCAAGGCCAAGATCATCGGCCTCGCCAACGCCGGCCAGGATACGATCAACTCGATCAAGCAGGCGGGTGAGTTCGGCATCGTCAAGGGCGGCCAGCGCCTGGCCGGTCTTCTCGTCTTCTCGACCGACGTCGTGGCGCTCACCCTGCCCGTCGCGCAGGGCTTGGTGCTGACCGAGGCATTCTACTGGGACCAGAACGACGAGACGCGTGCCTGGACCAAGCGCTTCCGCGCCAAGCGCGACAAGATCCCGAGCATGCTGACCGCCGGGTCCTACAGCTCGACTCTGCACTATCTCAAGGCCGTGCAGGCGGCCGGCACCGACGACGCCAAGGCGGTGATGGCCAAGATGCGCGAGATTCCGATCAACGACGTCATGACCAAGAATGGAAAGCTGCGCGAGGACGGCCGCGTCGAGCGCGACATGTACCTGTTCCAGGTCAAGACGCCCGCAGAGTCCAAGAGCAAGGACGACATCTACACGCTGCTGGCAACCGTGCCGGGCAACGAAGCGTATCGTCCCCTCAAGGACGGCAAGTGCCCCTTCATTAAGTGATCCTTCGCCAATCGAGTCGAAAGGGCGCCCGCGGGCGCCCTTTCTTTTGCGTCACTCGATCTTGATGTTGGCGGCGCGGATGACCTTGCCCCAGCTTGCCATCTCGCTCGCCGTGAAGGCGGCGAATTCCTGCGGCGTCGTGAAATCGCGCGAGCCGCCCAGGGCATCGAGCTTGGCCGAGGTCTCGGGCGAATTGCCGGCGGCGATCATGTCGGCGTTGAGCTTGGCGATGATCCCGGGCGGCGTGCCCTTGGGCGCGTAGAAGCCCGACCAGGTGGTGAAGATCAGTTCCGGCATGCCTGCTTCCGGCGCCGCCGGCACGGCCGGCAACGACGGATGTCGGGGACGATCCTTGCGCGCCACATGCCCGCCTTGGGCCACAGGCGCGTGGCCGTCATTCCTTGACGCCGCCGGTCCGCACCCTGTCTGATGGCCGGCGGCGCCCGACGAACAGGACGCCGAGGAGAAACGCCGCGTGACGCAGCACGACCGTCCCCTCAAGGGGGCCTGGGGCATGACCGCTCTCATCTTCCTGTTCATGCTGATCAACTTCGCCGACAAGGTCGTGGTCGGCCTCGCCGCCAAGCCGATCATGGCCGAGCTCAACCTCACGCCCGAGCAGTTCGGCTTCCTGGGATCGTCATTCTTCTTCCTGTTCGCCGTCACCGGCATCGCCGGCGGCTTCCTCGCCAACCGGGTGCAGACGCGCCACATGCTGCTCGTCATGGCGATCGTCTGGTCGCTGGTGCAGTTCCCCATGCTGGGCACGGTGAGCCTGGAAGTGCTGATCGCCTGCCGCATCGTGCTGGGCGCAGGCGAAGGCCCGGCCGGCCCCGTGGCCACGCACGCCCTCTACAAATGGTTTCCCGATGCGCTGCGCGGCATTCCGACCGCCATCGTGGCGCAGGGCTCCGCCCTCGGCGTCATCGTGGCGGTGCCGTTGCTCAACTACATCATCGTCAATTATTCCTGGCACTGGGCCTTCGGCGCGCTGGGCGTCGTCGGACTGATGTGGGCCGTGCTCTGGCTGTTCCTCGGCCGCGAGGGCACGCTGGTCGACCAGCCCGTCGCGGTCGAGGGCGCGGCCGGGCGCGAAACCACCGTCGAGCGCATCCCCTACCGTTACCTGCTCACCTGCCCCAGCATCCTCGCGGTGTGCTGCGCCGGCTTCGCGAGCTACTGGGGCCTGGCGCTCGGGCTCACCTGGTTCACCGCCTATCTCGTCGACGGCCTGGGCTTCAGCCAGACGATGGGCGGCAATCTCTTCATCCTGCCCTGGATCTTCGGCATGCTCGTCGTGCTGGGCGGCGGCTGGTTCTCCCAGCGCCTCAAGAAGGCGGGCGTGTCGAGCAGGCTCTGCCGCGGCGCCTTTGCCGCCGCCACGGTGACCCTGGGCGGCTGCGTGCTGCCCTTCATCGCCGTGGCGTCGGACCCCGGCCTGAAAATCGCCCTGCTGGTGGTCGGCACCGCCGTCGGCAGCACGATCTTCGTCGTCATGCCGATGATCGTGAGCGAGCTCACGCCGCATCCGCAGCGCGCCGCCATGCTCGCAATCGCGACCTCGACGGTGACCTTCGCCGGCGTCATCGCGCCGTTCGCCATGGGCCGCGTCGTGCAGTACGCCGCCACGCGCCAGGCCGGCTACGAGCAGGGCTTTGTCGTCCTGGGGGCGCTGCTGCTGGCCGGCGGCATCATCGGCATGCTCTTCATCCGGCCCGAGGCCGACCGCAAGCGGTTGGCGGCGCATGCCGTCGCCGTGCCACTTCAGCCCGCCCGCGCCTAGCCTCAGTTCACGATCTTCTTGATGCCGGCAATCATCTCGTCGACCGCCTGCTCGACCGCGACCTTGTCGGTGACGACGCGGGCCATTGCCTTCGCCCAGACGTTCTCGCTGTTGACCGCGGCGAACTTGTAGTTCTTCGTGAACTCGAACGGTACCGTCCCCGCCTTGAAGCGGTAGTAGACCGACTCGCGCTGCTTGTCGGCTTTCCAGAACGGGCTTTCCTGGCTGGCCTTGGTCACCGGGAACCAGCGGCCCATCGAACTCTCGACGTAGGGACGCAGGTTCTCCTCTTCGAGCACGAACTTCACGAACTCGCGCGCACGCTTCTTGTTCGGCGACTCCAGGAAGATGACACCCACCTTGACGGAGGCGCGGTAGACCATCGGCGAGCCGTCCGGCTTGGTGGGAAACCCCGCCGTTGCGATCAGTTGGTCGTATGCCCTGCGGCCAGCTGCGCGCTGCTCGGCACTGAGCGCCGTGTTGTTGGCGATGTCGAGCCACTTGGCCACGATCGACATGGCGCGGGCGTGCGTCAACACGACGGAGCGGCCGTCGAATGCGTCATCGTTATCGGAATCCTTCCACGCCGTCGAAGCGGGCGGCGTACAGCCCTTCGCATGGAGGGCGGTATAGTCGCGCAGTGCCGAAACAAGCCCCGCCTTCACCTTGGGATCATCGGCCAGCAACTTGCCGGCACTGTCGACCAGCTTCACGCCGTAGGCGTCGGCCCAGCTCAGGAATGACCAGACGGAGTCGCTCGACTCCAGTCCCATCGGACTGCCGACCGCGAAGACGCCGCTGTTGGTGGCCTTGCGGTAGCCGGGCTGGACCTTGTCGCACCAGAACGACCAGTAGTCCTTCCAGGCGCCTGGAATATCGCTTTCCTTGAAGCCGGCAACGCCCAGCATGTCCTTCCAGTACTGGACCTGCAGGGTCTGCTGCTTGATCGGGAAGGCATAGTAGGCCCGCTTCCCCGTCTTGTTGTTGACGAGAAAGGCCGTCTCGATCGTGTTGGGCGCGAAGCGACCCTTCATGGGTTCGATGAGATCGGAAATGTCTTCCAGCTTGCCCTCGAACGCCCACTTGCCGACAAACTGCATGTCGAGGGCATCGGCATAGGCGACGTCGGGAGGCGCGCCGGAGGCTACCGCCGCGGCGAGCTTTGTCGCCATCTCCTGGGCACCGTATTGCGACAAGTCGACCTTGATGCCGGTCTTCGCATCATACTTTTTGATCGCGACGAGAAGAGTTTCGTCCTCCGCCTTGTAAAGGCCCTTCTCCCACCAGACCGAGAGCTTTTCCTGGGCGAAGCCCACCGTCGAGGACAGGGCGATCACCAGGGCAATCGCTGCAGCCAGCACGCGTCTCATGATGTCCTCTCGAATTGCCGTCAGCCGGTCTCGCGGGAATCGAGAAAGGCCCGCAACAGCATCGCACACCGATCGGCATGAGAATAAGGCAGGCCATGCCGCGAATGTCCGATGACGTTGAGTTCGGCATCGGGCAGGTGCCGATGCAGTTCGGCCACGATGGGGACCGGGATGAACGGGCTGCCGTCGGGATGCAGCAGCAGGGTCGGACAGCGGATTTCCCGCAGGCGGGCCGTGAGATCGGTGCCGACCAGCACGCCCAGCGCATTGAGGATGGAGCAGCGCGGCCATTTTTCCTGCTGCGCCGCGAACCAGGCCCAACGCTCCGGCGACAGCGCGTCGTCATGGAAGCGATCGGCCATGAAGGCGTCCGACCAGGCCTTCACGCCGCCCTCGTCGAGCTGGCGGCGCCACGCCTCGACGCGCTGGATGGATGCGCCGAGATGGGCGCCGTTGCTGACCGTGAGCGAGGCGATCCGCTCCGGCCGCGCCAGCACCGCCGCCAGTGCCACCGTGCCGCCGATCGATTCGCCCACGAGATGGAAGCGCTCGAGACCGGCGGCATCTGCGACGGCGAACACATCGTCGACCAGCAGGTCGAGCGACCAATTGAAATCCGCCGGCGGAATATGGGAGCGGCCGTAGCCGCGCATGTCGAAGGCCGCGAGCCGGTAGCGGTCGGCAAGCGCCGGCCGCCAGCCCGTCCAGAGCTCGGCGCTGGCGCCGATGCCATGGTGGAACAGGACCGGGTCGCTCCCCGACCGCCGGGGCACGACCTGATCGACGATGTCGTAGTGCAGCGCCCCGTGCGCGGTCTCAGCCAGTGGCATGGCGCGCGGCGCCGGCTCAGTCGGCCCGCATCCCGGCCGCCTGGATGACCTCCGACCACTTCTTGCGATCGGCGACGATGGTCGCCTTCAACTGGTCGGGCGAGCCGATCACCGTGTCCATGCCGCTCTCGAGGAAACGCTTCTGAACGTCGGGCTTGGCAACGGCGGCACGCAACGCCTTGTTCCACAGGTCCGTCAGCTCGGCCGGCAAGGCGCGAGGCCCGAACACGGCGAACCAGTTCACGACCTCGTAGCCCGGAAGGAACGACGACATCAGCGGCAGGTTGGGGAACAGCGGAGACACACGCGGCGAACCGAAGGCGATCGGGATCAGGTTGCCGGGGCCGATCTGACCGAGGAACTCCGGCATGTTGCCGAACATCACGTCGCAATTGCCGGCGACGAGGTCCTGGATGGCAGGCGCGCCGCCGCGATACGGCACGTGCAGCAGGTTGACGCCGGCCATCTTCTTGAAGAGTTCGCCCGCCAGATGCTGCGAGGTGCCGTTGCCGGCCGAGGCGTAGCTGATCTTGCCCGGGTCCTTCTTCGCCTCGGCGATCAGCTCCGGCACGGTGCGGAACTTCACGTGCTTGCCGAACACCAGCATGTTGTAGACGCCGGCGACGTTGGCGATCGGCGTCAGATCGGTGTCGACATTGATCGGCAGCTTCTGGCCCGGCATCACCGGCGAGACGCACATCGCGGCCATCGCAGCCAGCCCGACAGTACGCCCGTCGGGCGGTGAGTTGGCCACCGTCTCGTTGGCGATGAAGCCGCTGGCGCCGGTCTTGGTCTCGACGATCACGTTCTGGCCGACCTCGGACTTGGCGGCCTCAGCCAGGATGCGGCACAACAGGTCCGCCGTGCCGCCCGGCGGGAAGCCGCACAGGATACGCGCATCACCACTGATCTTCTGCGCCCAGGCGGGCGAGCCGACCAAGGTGCCGAGCGCGGCAGCAGTACCTGCATTTACGAATGTTCTACGTTGCATTTTGTTTCCTCCCAGGACGCGGCAAGCCTACCATGAATCCGCGATGATCAAGCTCTCCCGCCGCACCGCTATTGCCGGATTGGCAACATTGCCGCTGGTCTCGGCCCGCGCGCAGACGGTCGACTTTCCCGATCGTCCGTTGCGGTTCATCGTCGGCTTTCCACCGGGCGGACCGAATGACCTGCTGGCACGCGTGATTGCGCCGGGCATCGGCGAGCGACTGAAGCGCACGGTCGTAGTCGAGAACCGCGCCGGCGCCAACGGCGAAATCGCGGCCGCCTCGGTTGCAAAGGCACCGCCGGACGGCGGTGTATTCATGCTGGCCTCCAACGGCTCGACCACGGTGGCACCCGCTCTCAACCGCAGCATGCCCTACGACATACGCACCGATTTCGCAGCGGTGGCGCCGGTCGGCATAAATCCCATGCTGTTGGTCGTACGTAACGATCTGCCGGCCGCGAATATCGCCGAGCTGCTGGCGTTGGCCCGTGCACGGCCCGGCAAACTCAACGGCGCATCGGCAGGTGCCAACGGCGCCACCCATCTGGCGCTCGAACTGTTCAAGTCGATGGGCCGGGTCGACATCGTGCATGTGCCCTACAAAGGCGGTGGCCCGGCAATGGCCGATCTGATGGCCGGAATGGTCGATCTCTATTTCGGCGGGCTTTCGACCGCGCTGCCCCATGCCAAGGCCGGCAAGATGCGCGCCCTCGGCCAGACCCTGCCGGTGCGCTCGGCGGCGGCGCCGGACATTCCCACCATCGCCGAGGCAGGCTTGCCGGGCTACGAGGCCGCGATCTCCTACGGCATTTTCCTGCCAGTGGGCGCGCCCGCCGTCCTGGTCGAGCGCCTCCACGCCGCGGTCGATGCCACGATCCGCTCTCCCGACATCGCGCGCCGCTTCACCGAACTGGGCGCCGATCCGCAGTTCGGCACCCCGGCCGAGTTCGCGGCCTACGTCGCCGACGATCTCGCCAAATGGGCCCGCCTCGCCAAGGAAGCGGGGCTGAAGGCCGAGTGAGCGCCGCTATTTGACCGACGAGAAGGCGGTCGGTGTCAGCATCTGCACGGACACATTGGCCACGATCTGGCCGTCCTTTTCCGTCTCCGCGCGCTTGGCATGCCATTCCGGGTCGGCCGCGAAGGCGTTCCACTTCTTCTCGCGATCGGCCAGCGACTCCCAGGCGAGAAAGTAGGTGAGTTCCTGGTTGGACTCGCCCACCAGAGTGGTGAAGAAGCCGGCCTGCTTGATGCCGTGCTTGTCCCAGATCTTGAGCGTGATGGTGGCGAAGCGGTTGAGCAGCGCCGGCAGACGGCCCGGCAGGCATTTGTAGACTCGCATTTCGTAGATCATCTCTTCCTCCCTAGAAACTACCGTCGAAGCGCGGCACGAACCCGCTTCCCTTGTGATCGATGTGGCAGGTGAACGGTGCGCCGAAATGGCAGGGCATCAGCCGCGCGCCGGTGCCGGCGCAATGCTCCAGCGCCTCGCGCCGGCTCTTGCGGGCGCCGACGGCCTCGGCGCAGGCGAAGCTGTTCCATTCCGGATGATAGACCTGCAGCGCATGGTGCAGGATGTCACCGCAGAACAGCGCCTTCTCGCCTTTCGATTCGAATTTTATGGCAATGGTGCCGGGCGTATGGCCGGGCGCGGGCGTGATGCTCATGTTCTCGTCGAGCTGGGCGGCGCCATCGACCATCTGCACCAGTCCCGCCTCGGCCACCGGCAGCACCGAGTCGCGGAAGGACCCGGCATTGACCGGCCCCGTCTTGGGGTCGCTGTCGAGCTTCAGGTAATGCTCGTAGTCGGCGCGGCTCCACACGTACTTGGCATTCTTGAAGGTCGGCACCCACCTGCCATTCTCGAGCTGGGTGTTCCAGCCGACATGATCGACATGCAGATGGGTGCACATCACCATGTCGACCTCGTCGGGCCTGACGCCGGCCGCGGCCAGCCGCTCGAGATACTTGGTCTCCATGAGATGCCACTTCGGCCGGTGCGGCCGGGGCTTGTGGTTGCCGACGCAGGTGTCGATCAGGATGCGCTTGCCGCCGATCGTGAGCAGCCAGCTATGAACGCTGAGCTTGAGGAAGCCTGAGTCCTTGTCGTAGTGGGCGGGCATCAGCCAGGGGGCATGCCGGTCGACGACGGCGGGATCCCAATCCGGGAAAAAGACCTTGGCGTCGAAATTGGGCTCGTAACTTTCCTCAATACGCCGCACCGTCGCGGCGCCGAGCTTCACTTCGGTCATAAATCCTCTCCCCGATCGCCGGCGAGCTTAGCGTCGCCGGCCGGCCCTCGGGAAGGGCGGCGTTTCGCTCTAGAACTGTATCTTCGTCCTGGAGAAGCGGTGAGCGAAGGCGGCGATCACCGCAGCGCCGATCGGCGCCAGCACCAGCAGGCGGACAAAATAGAAGCCCAGTGTCCGGCCATCGAACGTGCCCGGCAGCAGGATCGTAACCACAAGCGTCAGGGCGAAGAAGACGACCGCAAAGCCGATGCCGCTGACCGCGCCCAGTACCGCCGCGATGAGCGTCGTGGGAGCTCGGCCATAGCCCAAGTAGTAGCTGAGGGCGAAGGCCGCGCCGCAGGCGACAAGGGCGGTAATGGCTTCCATGGAAAGAGACTCCTGCAATACGCTCTCGACTTGTGAGAATTCAGAGTCGAAACTTGTTACTGTCGAGCAGTGTGAAACAAACCCAACGAATAGGAAACCAACGAAAATCGCATGGCTGAGTTCCCTCTGGAGTGGATTTCCGCATTCGAGCTCACAACACTTTACGCCCGGAAGACCCTCTCGCCGGTCGAAGCAGTCGATGCACTGCTACTTCGCGCATCGTCACTGCAACCAAAGCTCAATGCGTTCGTAAAGATGGATTCCGATGGCGCGCGCCTCGCGGCAAAGGCCTCGGAAGCGCGCTGGCAAGGCGGTACGCCGCTGTCGCCGCTCGACGGCGTGCCGACAACGATCAAGGATACGACCCCGGTAAAGGGCTGGCCGACGCGCTACGGCTCGCACGCGACCGACGAAACGCCCGCCACCGAGGATGCCCCCGTCGTCGGCCGGCTGCGCGCTGCCGGCCTCGTCCTCCTCGGCAAGACCACGACGCCGGAGTTCGGCTGGAAGGCGCTGACCGATTCGCCGTTGCAGGGCACGACGCGCAACCCCTGGAACCTGAAGCATTCGCCCGGCGGCTCCTCGGGCGGGGCCTCGGCGCTCACGGCCGCCGGCATCAATCCCTTCAACCATGGCAACGACGGCGGCGGCTCGATCCGTATCCCGGCGGCCCATACCGGTCTGGTCGGGCTGAAGCCGAGCTACGGCCGCATCGCCCAGCATCCGGCCGACTCGCCCTTCGCCGACGTCATCAGCCAGGGCGTGCTGTCGCGCACCGTGCGCGACACGGCGCTGGCGCTGAACGTGACGGCCGGGCCCGACGCGCGCGACTGGCGTTCGCTGCCGGCAGACCCGCGCGACTACACGGTCGGCCTCGAGGACGGCGTGCGCGGTCTCAGGATCGGTCTCAGCCTCGACTTCGGACATGTGAAGGCCGACGCGGAAGTCCGCGCCCTGGTCGCCGCGGCCGCGCAGCGCTTCGAGGACCTGGGCGCCCATGTCGAGGACGTCGGCCCGCTGATCGAACCGTTGCAGAACTCCTTCGAACCATTGTGGATCGGCAGCTTCGCCACCCGCTTGCGCCAGATCCCAACACAGCTCCACGGCAAGCTCGATCCCGGCTTCCGCGCCGCCGCCGAGAAGGGGCTCGCGATCACCCTGGCCGACTACGCCCGGGCCTACGAGGCGAAATCCAAGCTCGCGCGCGATCTGGCGCTTTGGCACGAGACCTTCGACCTGCTGCTCGCGCCCGTGACGCCGACCGCCGCGCCTCAGGTGGAGACGCTCTACAATTCCGATGCCTTCCCGCGCTGGACCAAGGGCGCGCCCTATACGCTGCCCTGCAACCTCACCGGCCAGCCCGCCGCCTCGATGCCCGCCGGCCTTACATCGGCCGGCTTGCCGGTCGGCCTGCAAATCATCGGCCCGCCCCGTGCCGATCACCTGGTGCTGCGCGCCATGCGTGCCTACGAGAGCGCCTCCGGTTGGACCTGGCCCCAGGCCAGGGTGCTGGAGACGCTGGCCAGGCTCTGAACTTCACTTCAACGTGAAGCGCCTCCCGCCCGACGTGCCGCTACGCTGCCCGCAACAACACTGGGAGGAGACGACATGCAGCGACATATTCGGACGACCGGTATCGCCCTCGCAATCGGCCTGTGCACGCTCGCCGGCAGCCTGCAGGCCCAGACACCTCCTGCGACGCCTCCCGCGGCACCGCCCGCAGCGGCGCCGGCAGGACCGCCGCAATTTCCCAACATGACCTTCTTCATCCCCAGCGCCGGCGGCCCCGCCGGTGCCAACTATGGCGGCCTCGAAGGCGCCGACAGGCATTGCCAGGCGATGGCCGCGAAAGCAGGCGCCGGCGGCAAGACCTGGCGGGCCTATCTCAGCACCCAGGCGGTGGGCGGTGCCACGGCCGTCAATGCCAAGGACCGCATCGGCAAGGGTCCGTGGGTCAACGCCAGGGGCGTGCAGATCGCCGCGAACGTGGCCGACCTGCATTCGGCCAACAACAAGATCGCCGCCGATACGCTCGTGGCCGAAACCGGCCGCCTGATTCCGAGCCGGCTCTACACCACCAACCAGCACGACATCCTGACTGGCACGCAGGCGGACGGCACCGCCTTCCCGCCGGACAAGGACATGACCTGCGGCAACTGGACCAAGAGCGGTGAAGGCAACGCCATGGTCGGCCACGCCGACCGCATGGGCCTGCGCGACGACGATGCCTCGAAGTCGTGGAACACCTCGCACCCATCGCGCGCCTGCGATGCCGCGTCCCTGGTGGCGACCGGCGGTGGTGGCCTGGTCTATTGTTTCGCGGCTGATTAACTCAACGGCTCGCCGGTGATGAAACAGAAGACCAGACCGTAGGTTTCGCAGAGATGCACCCCACGGTCGGGCGTCGGCATTGAAATGATCTTGTTCTTCGGCACGACCAGCCATTCCCGGCCGTTCCAGGCACGGTAGAGGCCGTCGTCGCCGAGGAACGGCTGGGTCGGACGGCAATCGCCCGGCTTGCCGTCGGCGTCACCCCTGCAGCAGCGCCAGCGGGAGCATAAGCCGCTTCATACCCTGCCCTCCCAGACGAAGAGACGGCGGAACTTCTCCCAGAACTCCCCACCCATAATGAAGAAGCTGAAGATGAAGGCAAGATCGGCCGCGGCCAGGACGGCGATCCGGCCATTGCCCGCCGGCATCCAGGACGGCACGTAGCCCGCGACATAGATCGGCACGAAACTCACGAGGCAGATCGCGAGCCCGGTGTAGTACCTCCCCCGGGATACCGGCGTGGAGAAGAAGGTCGTGAACAGGAACTTCTTTGCCGCACCGACGATGCGATCGAAGTTCTGCCGGCCGAGCAGGGCCACCGCCAGCAGCATGAGGACCTCGGGCGCCCCGGCCACGAGGGCGCCCGCGATCAGCGCCGATTGCGCCACCGGCAAGTCGAGCAACGGGATCAGCAGCGCGCAGAACGGAAGCGCCATGGCGAGGCCGAGGACGGAGACGCCGGCAACGAACCGCCAATTGGCTGTCGAGCTGGCCGGGGAGTCCGGTGGTGCCATGGGACGCCGATGCCCTCTATGAGTCGATCTTCACGCCCGCCGTCGTGATCACCTTCTCCCACTTCTCGACCTCGGCCTGGAGGAATTTCACCGTGTCGGCCGGCGTGGCGCCGACGGGGATCACGGCCTGGTCGGCCAGCCGCTTGCGCAAGGCCTCGTCCTTCATCGCCTTGGCGACCTCGCCGCCCAGCCGGTCGACGATCTCCTTCGGCGTGCCGGCCGGCGCCATGAACATCACCCAGCTCGAGGATTCGATCAGCGGACCGCCCGACTCGACGATGGTAGGGATCTCCTCGGCACCGATCACGCGCTCCTTCGACATCATGGCCAGCGCCCGCACCTTGCCGGCCTTCACCTGGCTCATGGTGCCGATCGGCACGTCGAGCAGCATCTGGATGTTGCCGGACATCAGGTCGGCCAGCGCCGGTGCGGTGCCCTTGTAGGGAACGTGCACCATCTTGGTGCCGGTCACCTGCATGATCAGCTCGCTGGTGAGATGGGCCGCGGCACCCATGCCGGACGAGCCGAACGAGATCTTGCCGGGATTGGCTTTGGCGTAGGCGATCAGCTCGCCGACGCTCTTCACCGGCAGGTCGTTGCTCACCAGGAGCATGATCGGCGCAATGGCGACCAGGGACACCGGCGCGAAGCTCGTCACCGGATCGAACTTCAGCTTGCCGGCATAGAGCGTCTTGTTGGCGGCGTGGGCCGCGATCACCGTCAGGAAAGTGTAGCCGTCGGGCGGGGCATTGGCGACGATCTCCGCCCCGATCAGCGAATTGGCGCCGGGCTTGTTGTCGACCACGAAGGGCTGGCCGACGTTCACCTTCTCCAGTGTCAGCCGCGTCACCGAGTCGGTGAGCCCGCCTGCGGTGTAGGGCACCACCCAGCGGATCGGCTTGGCGGGCCACGCCTGGGCGCGGAGCTGCGAGGGCGCAAGCGCCACGGCAGCACTTGCCGCCAGGACGGTGCGGCGGTTGATCTTGCTCATGTTGTTTTTCCTTCCCTGTTTCAGTCGATGTCAGTCCAGATCGAGGCCGTTCATGCCGGCGTTCTTGCGCGCCTTCTTGGCCAGTTCGGTCAGGATCTTGCCGGCCTGGCGCGGATCCTCGATCTGCTCGGCCTGCGGTCCCTTATGCCAGCCTTCGGCCACGGCGAAAATGCCGTTGCCGGCCTGGAAGACGCGGCCGGTGATCTCGCGGCTCTCCTCGCTCGCGAGCCACGTCGCGACCGGCGCGATCCAGCGCGGGCTGCGCGTCTTCTTGTCTTCCTCGCTGTATTCGCGGAGATCCTCGGTCATGCGCGTGAAGGCCGACGGCGAGATCGAGTTCACCGTGATGCCGTAGCGGGCAAGCTCGCGCGCGGCGATGACCGTGAACGAGGCGATGCCGGCTTTGGCGGCGCCATAGTTGGTCTGGCCGATGTTGCCGTAGATGCCCGACACCGACGTGGTGGTGATGATGCGCGCATCGACGGGGCCGCCTTTTGCCTTTGCTTGGTCGCGCCAGTAGGCGGCGGCATGGCGGGCCGGCGCGAAGGTGCCTTTGAGATGCACCTTGATGACGGCGTCCCACTCCTGCTCGCTCATGTTGACCAGCATGCGGTCGCGCAGGATGCCGGCGTTCAGCACCACGGCATCGAGCTTGCCGAACGCCGAGACGGCCTGGTCGATCATGCGCTTGGCGCCGTCCCAGTCCGAGACGTCGTCGCCGTTGGCCACGGCCTCACCGCCCTTGGCCTTGATCTCATTCACCACCTGCTGGGCGGCCGATATGTCCTGGCCGGCGCCGGCGCGGTCGCCACCGAGGTCGTTGACCACGACCTTGGCGCCATGCTCGGCAAGCATCAGGCAATGCTCGCGACCCACGCCACGGGCGCCGCCGGTCACGATCGCCACCCGTCCCTCGCACAATCTAGCCATTGCTCCCTCCCGTTTCTGGCGTGTCTGGCACCGCCATCCTGCGCTAGTCTAGCGGTCTACCGAGGAGGATCGCCATGGACACGCTGCCGCTCGTCACCCCTGAACAGGTCGGCCTTTCCGCAGCGCGGCTCGACCGCGTGCGCAAGTGGATGCACGGCTGGGTCGACAGCGGAAAGCTGGCCGGCATGGTCGCCTGCGTGATGCGCAAGGGCGAACTCGCCTTCGCCGAGGTCTATGGCAAGTCGGATGTTGCACGCAACAAGCCGATGCGACCCGACACGATCTTCCGCATATACTCCATGACCAAGCCGCTCACCTCGACGGCGATCATGATGCTTTACGAAGAGGGCCGCTTTCAACTCGACGACCCGATCTCGAAGTTCATCCCCGCCTTCGCCAACCCGCGCGTCATGACGGGCGGCAGCCGCGGCAAGATCGAGACGATGCCGGCCGAGCGCGAGATCAACTTCCGCGACCTGCTGACTCATACATCTGGCCTCACCTACGGCTTCATGGAGAGCAATCCCGTCGATGCCGCCTACCGCGCCAAGGAAGGCGGCGTCGACTTCCAGACCGCCGACACCAGCCTAAAACAGCTCGTCGAGCGGCTGGCGCAGCTGCCGCTGATCGCGCAGCCCGGCAAGGCCTGGAACTATTCCGTGTCGACCGACGTGCTGGGCTATCTCGTCGAGGTAATCTCCGGCCAGCCCTTCGAGAAGTTCCTGAAGGAGAAGGTGATCGATCCGCTGCGCATGGTCGACACCGACTTCCATGTGCCGGCCGACAAGCACGAGCGCTTCGCCGCCAACTATTCGGCAGCTACCGGTGGCAAGCTCGACCTGATCGACGATCCAGGCAAGAGCCGTTACCTCGCCCCGCGCAAGGTGAACTCGGGCGGTGGCGGCCTCGTGTCGACGGCGTCGGATTACCTCCGCTTCTGCAAATTCATGCTCAACAAGGGCGAACTCGACGGCGTGCGCCTGCTCGGCCGCAAGACAGTCGAGCTGATGACCATGAACCACCTGAAAGGCGACATGGCCGACATGGGCACGCCGCGCTTCTCGGAATCGACCTACACCGGCATCGGTTTTGGTCTCGGCTTCTCGGTCATGATCGATCCGGCCAAGGCCTTCATCGCCGGCACCCCGGGCGAGTTCGCCTGGGGCGGCGCCGCCTCGACCGCCTTCTGGATCGACCCTGAGGAAGACATGGCCGTGGTGCTGCTGACGCAGCTCATGCCCTCCTCGACCTACCCGATCCGCCGCGAGCTGCGCGTGCTCACCTACCAGGCGATCATCGACTGAGCGGAGCATCGACCGATGCGCAACACCGGCCCCATCACCATCCGCAAGCTGCATCCGCTGTTCGGCGCGGAAGTCTCCGGCATCGACATCACCCGTCCGCTCAGCGCGCGCGAGTTCGGGCCGATCCGGGCGGCGTTCGAGGAACATTCGGTGCTGCTGTTCCGCGACCAGCCGATGGACGACGAGAAGCAGACCGCCTTCAGCGAGAATTTCGGCCCGCTCGAGACCACAGGCAGCGCCAATCCCGCGGCCGGCACCAAGTTCCAGCGCCAGTCCAACCTCGACATCGAGACCGGCCTGCCGATCCCCAACGACGACATGCGCATGATCTACCAGAAGGCCAACTACTTCTGGCACTCCGACTCCTCGTTTAAGCGCATCCCTTCGCTGTGCTCGATGCTGACCGCCCGCATCTGCCCGCCTAGGGGCGGCAACACCGAGTTCCTGTGCATGCGCGCGGCCTGGGATGCGCTGCCGCCGGCGATCCAGGCGACGGTCGAACCGCTGGTCGCCGAGCATGCGCTGGCCTACTCGCGCGATCGCGTGCAGCCCGGCATCCTGAGCGCCAAGGCGCTGGCCGAGCTGCCGCCGGTCAAGCAGCGCCTCTGGCGCGACAATCCGATCAACGGCCGCCGCGCGCTCTATGTCGGCGCCCATGCCGGCCACATCGTCGGCTGGCCCAAGGCTACCGGCAAAGCCTTCCTGTTCGAGCTGATGGAACGCGCCCAGCAGCCTGAGTTCATCCTCTCGCACGAATGGCGCGAGGGTGATTCGATTGTCTGGGACAACCGCGCCGTCGTGCACCGCGCCACCGCCTACGACACCGTCAAGCACCAGCGCCTGATGCAGCGCACGACAATTGGGGGCGACGCGCCCACCGTCCCGCAATAGGCGATGGCCGAGCCCGCCCAGGACGGAATGCCGGCAGGCCTGCCGCGGCTGCTGGCGGTGGTCACGATCACCATCGGCCTGTCGATGTCGGTGCTCAGCAACTCGATGACTAACCTCGCCCTGCCCTACATCGCGCAGGACCTCAACATCACCGCCGAAGCCTCGATCTGGATCGTCAATGCGAGCCAGATCGCGCTGATGGTCTGCCTGCTGCCGGTGGCGGCGCTGGCCGACATCGTGGGCTACCGCCACGTCTACCGCTTTGGTCTCGCCCTCTTCTGCCTGGCCTCGCTCGGCTGCGCACTGGCGCCGTCGCTGCCGTGGCTGATCGCGGCCCGCACCCTCCAGGGGCTGGGCGGCTCGGCGATCATGGCGATCCAGCCGGCGCTGGTGCGCTCGATCTATCCCCGCGCCCAGCTCGGCCGCGGCCTCGGCTTCAACACCACCGTGGTTGCAACGTCATTAGCCGCCGGTCCCAGCCTCGGCGCCGCGCTGCTCTCCATCACCTCCTGGCCGATCCTGTTTGCCGTCTACGTGCCACTGGGCGTGATCTCGTTCCTGCTCGCCGAAAAGTACCTGCCGCACACCACGCACACCCGCAGGCCGTTCGATGTCCTTTCCGCGATCATGTCGGGCTTCACCTTCGGCCTCCTGATCTTCGGCATCGACGGCATGGCGCACGGCCATCCGCTCTGGCTGATCCTGGCCGAACTCGCGGGCTTCCTCCTGCTCGGCACGCTGTTCGTGTGGCGCCAGACGCGGCTTGCCGATCCCATGATGCCGGTCGACATCTTCCGCCGGCCGATCTTCTCGCTCTCCATCAGCGCCGGCGCCTGCACCTTCACAGCGCAGGGGTTGGCCTTCGTCAGCCTGCCCTTCTATTTCGCCACCGTGCTCGGCAGGAGCGCCACCGACACCGGCATTCTTCTGACGGCCTGGCCGCTGGCACTGGCCTTCATGGCGCCGATCGCCGGCCGCCTCGCCGACCGCCACAATGCGGGTCTGCTGGGCGCCATCGGCCTCACCATCATGACCGCCGGCCTGGTGCTGACGGCGCTGCTGCCGGCCGATCCCTCGGCCGCCGACATCATGTGGCGGCTGGTGCTGTGCGGCGCGGGCTTCGGCATCTTCGCCGCGCCCAACAACCGGCTGATGATGAACGCCGTGCCGCGCGACCGGAGCGGCAGCGCCGGCGGCATCATCGCCTCGGCACGTACCCTCGGCCAGACGATGGGCGCCGCGCTGGTGGCGCTGGTGTTCGGCCTGTTCGACTTCTCAGGCGGAGGTGCCGCCGATGCCGCCCGCGCCGCAATCTGGCTGAGCGCGGGCTTTGCCGCCCTCGCGCTGGTGATCGGGAGCCTCCGGCTGCGGCATTAGGGTCGCGAGAGAGTCGCGCGAAGCGAGACAAATCAAGAAACGACTTGGAATTTCTCCCGAGCGGCCAACCGGTTGATCCGTCATTCGAATCGCCGCTGAACGGACCGGAAAATGTCTCCAGATGTGAGACATTTTGAAAACTCGCTTTCCTTCCGTGCCGTTGCGCGGCGCTGTTTCCTATTCCAAACACCAGGCGTGCTAAAGCGTGTGCGCCTTTCGATAGGAGTAAATAGGATTACAGCAGGAAAGTCAAGTCAGGCCGCCGCGTGCATCTCCCTGAACAGCGACGGCGCCATGCCGAAGCGGCGCTCGAAGGCTTGGCCGAGTCGCGCCGAGGAGCGCAGGCCCACCCGGGCCGCGATCGCCTTCAGCGGCAGGCCCTCGGCCAGCAGCGTGCGCGCCGCGTCGAGCCGCAGGCTCTCCACGAAATGCGCCGGCGTCTTAGCCGTCGCCTCGGTGAACTTGCGGTAGAAGCTGCGCTCCGACAGGCCGGCGCGGGCGGCGAGCGCCGGCACGTCGAGCGGCTGGTCGAGATGGGCCTGCATCCAGTCGATCAAGGCCACGAACGGCGTCTCGGCCGCGCTCTGGGCTGAGGTCTGGGCCTGCAGCAGCGAACTGAACTGCGACTGGTAGCCCGGCCGGCGGGCATAGAGCACGAAGTGGCGCGCGATCAGGTTGGCCGTGGCGGCGCCCAGGTCGGCCTCGACCAGCGCCAGCGCCATGTCGATGCCGGTGGTGACGCCGGCCGAGGTCCAGACCTTGCCGTCGACCACGTAGAGCGAGTCGGCATCGACCTCGAGCGTCGTGTAGCGCTCGGCCAGGCGCTGGCAGCTCGCCCAATGGGTCGCCACGCGCTTGCCATCGAGAAGCCCCGCCGCCGCCAGCACGAAGGCGCCAGTGCAGACCGAACCATAGCGTCGCGCCTTGGGCGCCACCTTGCGCAGCCAGCGCCGCAGATCGGGGCGCATCATGGCAGCCTTCAGGCCACGCGAGCCGCCGGCCACCAGCAGCGTGTCGGGCTGGCCGCCGATCCGCCTTGACTGCAGTGCCACGCCGCAATTGGAGACGACGGCGCCGCCGTCGGGCGAGACGATCTGCACGTCGTAGACCTGAGTCGCGCGCCCTTCGTTGGCGGCGCCGAACACGGCGGCGGGACCGGTGACGTCGAGCAGCTGGCAGCCCTCGTAGGCGACGATAACGATGCGATGTGGCTTGGTCATTGGCAGAAAATAGACGAACTTTGTCATTTCTGCCAAGTGTAAATCTGTCAGGATGGCTCCAGCAATCGAGGAGAAATCGCCATGGCTGAGCCCGTCCAGATCGGCATCCTGCTCTATCCCAACGTCACCCAGCTCGACGCCACTGGCCCGGCCCAGGTGCTGTCACGCGTGCCGGGCGCCAAGATGCACATGATCTGGAAGACGCTGGCTCCGGTGCCGACCGATGCCGGCTTCTCGATCGTGCCGACCACCACCTTTGCCGATTGTCCCAAGCTCGACGTGATCTGCGTGCCGGGCGGCGGCGGCCAGGTGGCGCTGATGACCGACGAGGAGACGCTCGACTTTTTGCGCACGCAGGCCGCGACCGCACGCTATGTCACCTCGGTCTGCACCGGCTCGCTGGTCCTCGGCGCCGCGGGCCTGCTGAAAGGCTACAAGTCGGCCTGCCACTGGGCGTGGCGCGACATGCTGCCGGCGTTCGGCGCCATTCCCGTGGCCGAGCGCGTGGTGCGCGACCGCAACCGCATCTCCGGCGGCGGCGTCACCGCCGGAATCGATTTTGGGCTCACGGTCGCGGCCGAACTGGCGGGCGAGGAAGTGGCCAAGTCGATCCAGCTCGTCCTCGAATACGACCCGCAGCCGCCGTTCGATTCGGGCAGCCCCGAGAAGGCCGGCGTCGAGCGGGTGAAGCGTATCCGCGAGCGCTTGTCGGGCATGCTGGAGACACGCTCCAAGGCCAACGCCGAGGCCGCCGCCAAACTCGCTTGAACAGCCGCGCAGCCGCCGCCCGCGCACGTGATTGATACAATCGAGCGGTAGGCCGGACTCCGGATGTCGAGGAAAATGGCATGGGAGGACTGCCTCGTGCCCACCCTTGCTACGTCTCTTCGTGCCCGGTTCCGGGCCCTGTGCCTCGCCACGACGGGTGGCTTCGCGCTGCTGGCTTCAGGCGCCGCTGTCGCCGAACCGGCGCCGGGCGCCTTTGCCTATAAATGGAACGCCTCGGTGCCGGCGGAGATGATCACGCCTGCCGACATCCTGCAGGCCCTGATCTGGACCGGGCACATCGGCATGGCCGACGGCGGCGGTACGGAAGCAGTCCGCGCGGCGTCCCAGGCCTGGCAGACCGCCAAGCGCCGGACCGCGACGGACAGGCTGCCGGACGAGCAGGCGGTCGAACTGGTTTCCGAGGGGCTGAAGCGGCGCGACGACGCCGGCTGGGCGACCCTGCGTGACGATGCGGTGGGATTTGCCGTCGGCATGCCGACCAAGCTCGCCAAGCTCGCCCCGCCGCAATCCGAAGGCGCCATGCTGTGGTACCACGCCGACGGCATCGTCGGTCAGTCGGTCGGCGTCCGATACGGCGGCGCGGGCTGCGCCACGATCGGCACGCTCTATACGTCGCTGCTGAAGAAGGGCGATGCGCATCGCGCCAGGTCCGACGATGGTTTCGCCATCGTCGCCTCCTCCGGCGGCAGCCAGATCCTGACACGCGCCCTCTGCCATCCCGGCGGCATCGTCATCACCGTCACCTCCGTTCCCAACGACCGGCCCGAGCTGCAACGCGCCCTGTTTGCCGCGACGATGGCCGGCACCGCCATCCACCGGAGCTTCAATCCGTCGGCACGGCCGCGCCCGAAGATCGAGGAGCTGCCGGCGGCGCCGATGGAGAGCGCCGATGGACAGATTGCGCGGCCGCGGCCGACCGGCACCGCGCCGGCCAACCTCGACACCGCGGGCATGACCGACCGGCTGAAGCTGGTGCGCCGCGTTGCCGGCGACCTGCGCGCCGAGGAGATCTTCGAGAAGGCCGCCGGCGCGGTCTACATGGTGAAGGCCGACAAGAGCATCGGCTCGGCGGTGGCGGTGAGCGAGAGCGACCTGCTGACCAACTGCCACGTCGTGGGCGACAAGACCCAGGTCCTGCTCGTCCGCGACCGGCAGGAGCTGAAGGCCACCGTCGTGTCGATGAACATCAACGCCGACCGCTGCGTGCTCCGGGTCGAGGCCAAGCTGCCGAAATGGGTTGGCGTCAGGCCTTATAGCGACATCAAGGTCGGCGAACGCGCGATCACCATCGGCACGCCGCAAGGGCTGGAGCTCACGGTGGCGGAGGGCATCGTCTCGTCCAAGCGCAGCCAGAACGATTCGAAGCTGATCCAGACCTCGGCACCGATCTCGCAGGGTTCCTCCGGCGGTGGCCTGTTCGATGCCCAAGGCGAATTGCTCGGGATCACGACTTTCTACTTCAAGGCCGGCCAGAACCTGAACTTCGCCGTCGCCGCCGAGGAATTCTCCCGGCCCGGCGGACAGCCTGACGAGGCGAAGGCCGCCGGGCCCTAGCTCGCCGACGCGCTCTCGATGGTGATCGCCTTGCCGGCGGCCATGTCGAACTTCAGCCGCCGCACATAGTCGAGATCGCGTCCCGTCACGCGCACGAAGCGGCTGCCCTCGGGATAATCGATGGCATGGACGGCGCCGACGTCGTAGACACCGGCCTGGCCCGGGTTGAGACGATAGGCCTTGACCTGTTTTAGCCTGGCGTCCCCCGCGTCCTTGCCGCCGTCGATCCGCTGGAACTCGCTCATGTCAGTGTAGTTGACCGCCTGGCCGTAGACCGCCCAGGACGGGCCATGATCGTGCGGCGGGCTCTTGTGCGGCTTGGCATTGCAGTGCGCCAGCACGACGAAGCCGAGATCCTTGTCCTCATAGAGCTTGCGGGCGCCGAGCGGCGCGGCGGGACCGACCGCCTCGTCGACGAACGACTTGTTGGTCAGCAGCTTCTCCAGCAGCACGCGCACCTGTTCGCGGCCGGCCGGTCCGTCGTGGGCCTTGAGCGCGGCCTGGGCGTCCTTGACGAAGGCATCGAGCGTGTAGGTCATGGCGGCAGCTCCCCTGAATGCAGGCGGAAATGATCCGCCCACCCGGCTGTGGGTGTCAACGTCTGCGGTCTAGCGCCCACCGAGAATACGTCGTGCGATCACCATGCGGTGGACCTCCGACGGGCCCTCGTAGACGCGCATGGTGCGGACCTTCTGCGCCATGATC
>CAMARK010000059.1 GCA_945860205.1 Reyranella massiliensis 521
ACAAGCAGCGGATCGCGCGGCCGTGGAGCAACGGCGTCAAGCGCTTGCAGCAGCAGCTCACCGGCAACAATTACAATCCGGTCCGCTGGCTGACTCACGGCATCGACGTCATCGAAGGCCGGATCGAATATGCGCGGGCCACGTTCGACGAAGCCGACGAGGCCCGGAAGGACCGCGCCATGGGGTTCCTGTTGCGCGAGATGGAGCGCACCGCGGCCGAGATGAATACCCAGCTGCTGGTCGTCTACCTGCCCACGAATTATTGGGGACCGCCGAACGGCCTGGCCAAGGTCATTGGCAACATCAGGTTGCTCGACCTGACCGAAGCCTTCCATCGCAACCGGGAAGCCGGCGGGCCCAATCCCTACATCGTCGGCGACGGCCATCCGAGTGCCGCCGGCAATGCGCTGATTGCCAGCGAGATTTCCAAGTACGTTCGCCGCGAGGGACTGCTCAAGTAGCTGCGGGCAGGCGCCCGCAGCTTCTGGAGTCCGTTCGCTACATCTTGCCCTGGTAGATGCCGACGATCTTGTCGAGCATGTCGAGCGCCTCGGCGCGTGGGCGCTGGAAGGTGTTGCGACCGATGATCGAACCGTTGGCGCCGCCGTCGCGCAGGCCGCGGATCTCGGTGAAGAGACCTTCCAGGTCCTTCGCCTCGCCGCCGGAGAAGACGACGATGCGGCGGCCGTTGAAGCATGCCTGCACGACGTGCTGGATGCGGGCCGCAAGGGTCGAGGTGTCGACCTTGGCCTTTTCGTAGGCAGCCTTCGCCTCGGGCTGCCACAGGACGTTGGTCGGCGGCTTCACCTTGATGATGTGGGCGCCGAGCAGGGCCGCCATGTGGGCGGCGTAGGCGCAGACGTCGAGCGCGGTCTCGCCCGGCTTGTCGAGCTTGCCGCCGCGCGGGTAGGACCACATGACGACGGCGAGGCCGACCGACTTGGCCTCTTCGGCCATCTCGCGGATCTCCTCCATCAGGTCGTACTGCGATTCGGAGCCCGGATAGATCGTGAAGCCGATCGCCGCACAACCGAGCTTCAGCGCATCCATCACCGAGCCGGTAACCGCCTGGTCCTTGTTGGTCGACAGAGAGTTGGCCGAGTTGACCTTGAGGATGGTCGGGATGGCGCCGGCGAAGGTATCGGCGCCGGCCTCGAGGGGGCCGAGCGGGGCGGCGTAGGCGTTCAGCCCGGCGTCGATGGCGAGCTGGTAGTGATAGTGCGGATCGTAGGCATCGGGATTGGGCGCGAAGGAGCGGGCGGGGCCGTGCTCGAAGCCCTGGTCGACGGGAAGGATCACCATCTTGCCCGAGCCGCCCAGGCGGCCGTGCATCAGGATGCGCGCGAGGTTGCCCTTGGTGCCGGGATTGTCGCTCTCGTAGTTGTCGAGGATCTTCTTGACGGTACGGGTGATCTTCACGTCCGGGCTCCCATCTGGTCTATTCTGGCCTGAAGGTGCCGGTGATAGCGGTGCCGGAGGACCTGTTCAAGCCCCGGAGGGGGTCCGATCGCCTGCCCAACTACCTGCCGCGTCGTTGACGCCAAGGCGGAGCTGTGGACACGTTGTGACAACGCCCCCAAACCACGATGCGGCTGGCGAAAACGGATAAAGGAATGTAGGTGCAGTCTCGCTCGTCGCCAGTGCCATTCGCGGCGCGCCTGCCGTTCTTCTTCGGCTGGGTGATCATCGCGGTCGCCTTCCTGACCGTGGCGGTGAGCGTGACCGCGCGCACCGCCTTCTCGCTGATGTTCCCGCCCATCGTCGACGAGTTCGGCTGGGATCGCGGCCTGGCGGCTGGCGCCTTCTCGTTCGGCTTCCTGGTTTCCGCCGTGATCAGCCCTGTCGTCGGCCGCGTCATGGACAGGCGCGGACCGCGCTTCGTGATCGAGATCGGTGTCGTGCTGATGGCGGCGGGCTTGCTGGGCGCCACGATGATCGACGCGCCGTGGCACCTCTATGCAACGCTCGGCGTGCTGGTGGGAGCGGGGGCGAACTGCATGAGCTTTTCCGTGCAATCGCAGTATCTGCCCAACTGGTTCGCGCGCCGCCGCGCTCTCGCGATCGGGATCGCCTTTTCCGGGGTGGGCGTGGGGGCGATCCTGATCCTGCCCTGGCTGCAGATGATCATCCTGACGGAGGGGTGGCGCAGCGCCTGCTGGGCGCTCGGGCTGATGACCTTGTTCGTTCTGCTGCCGATCAACCTGTTCGTTACCAAGCGGCCGCAAGACCTCGGCCTGCTGCCCGACGGCGCGAAGGAAGCAGGCGTCGCCGCCGCGCGCCGGGCGGCGGCCATCGTCGATCCGCACTGGACCGCGATCGACTGGACGGTCGCCAAGGCGATCCGCACGCATCGCTTCTGGTGGCTCAGCATCGGCTTCTTCAGCGCGGGCTATGCCTGGTACGCGGTGCAGGTGCACCAGACGAAGTATCTGGTCGAGATCGGTTTCAGCCCGATGCAGGCGGCCTGGTCGCTGGGCCTCGTGGCGATGGTGGGCATCCCGGGCCAGATCCTGCTCGGCGCGCTCTCGGACCGCATCGGCCGCGAGATCGTCTGGAGCATCGCGGCGATGGGCTTCGCGATCTGCTACGCAGCACTCCTGGCGCTTGCCGCCGGACCGTCAGAGCCGCTGCTCTACGTCATGGTCCTGTCGCAGGGCGTGCTGGGCTATTCCTTCACCAGCCTGATGGGCGCGGTGGTGGCCGAGATCTTCGAGGGCCCGCACTTCGGCTCGATCTTCAGCCTACTCATGGTCTCGCTGCTCGCCGGCGGCGCCATGGGGCCGTGGGCCACCGGCGTGCTGTACGACATCGAAGGCAGCTACACGACGGCCTTCGCCGTGGCGCTGGGCTTCAGCCTGCTGGGCGCCGGCTCGATCTGGTTCGCATCACCCGGCAAGGTTCGCATGGTCGCCGGTCGCGCCGCGAAGGACTGAGCTCTTCGACACCTTGATCTATTCTGCACCGCGCGGCGCCCGCGCTTCGGTCGCTTCGCTCCCTGCAGCGCTACACGCCGCCAGGCGCTCCTACGGAGCGCCTTACTCGTTCAGACCCTTGCCCTTGTAAGGGTGCGTCGCCTTCCAGTGGTTGGCGATGTCGATACGGCGGGTCACCCATACGTCCTTGTGCTTCAGGACATGATCCAGGAAGCGCCAAAGTCCCGCGATGCGGCCTGGATGGCCGATCAGACGCATGTGCAGGCCGACCGACATCATCTTCGGCGCGGTGGCGCCCTCCTGGTAGAGGACATCGAACGCGTCGCGGACAAGGCCCAACCACTGGTCTGAATGGACCATGCCGGCAGCGTATTTGCCGTCGTTGTTGGTGAGCGAGTAGGGCACGACCAGGTGCGGTTTGCCCTCGACCGTCTGCCAGAAGGGCAGCTCCTCGCCGTAATAGTCGGAATCGTAGGTGAAGCCGCCTTCCTCGACCAGCAGGCGGCGCGTGTTGACGCTGGGGGCGTAGCGGCAATACCAGCCGAACGGCCGTTCGCCGACCGTGAGCTTGAGCGAGGCGACGGCCTTGGCAATGTGCTCGCGCTCGACCTCCTCGCTCAGGTCGAAGTGGCGCACCCAGCGCCAGCCGTGGCAGCACACGTCGAAGCCGGACTTCCTGATGGCCTCCGCGGCGAGCTTGTTGCGCTCCAGCGCCAGCGCGCAGCCGAAGACGGTGAGCGGCAGGCTGCGTTCCTGGAAGGCGCGCATGATGCGCCAGAAGCCGACGCGGCTGCCGAACTCGAACATGCTCTCGCCGCCGAGGTCGCGGCCCTTCAGGCCGGCTGCCGACGTGCTCGACTCGCTGAGGCCGACTTCGGTGTAGCCCTCGCCATCCTGCACCGACGCCTCGGAACCTTCCTCGTAGTTCATGACGAAGTTGATCGCCACCCGGGCACCGCCAGGCCATTTCGGATCGGGCGGGTTGGGCCCATAGCCCACGAAGTCGCGCGTCGGCTGCCAGCTCATGTCGGTCTCCTTACCAGTTCAGCGCCCATCTGCCGGGCAATGTCGGCGATCTTCTCGTTGTGTGTCGACATCGAGATTTTGGCGACTCCGGCGCGCAGGCAGGCCAGGGCATAGCCTGGCGTGTCGCCGCAATCGACGATCAGGGTGAAGGCCACGTCGGGGAACTCTTCACGGGCGCGGTCCTGGAGCGCCGCCAGGTAACCCGCCCCGTAGGTCGCGGCCGCATTCTCCGGCGTCAGCAGGACGGGCGCGACACCTGTATTGCGTGCGGCCTCCAGCGCGGCCTTGGTTTGCCGCCAGTCCCGAACCACCGCTGGTTCGCCCGCCGTCATGGCGAGAGCATTGCTCAAGGAATGCGGATGGTGAAGGGCGTTACCGGAACGAATTCCTCGTCGCCTCCGGAATCGTCGCGGAACATGAACACGGCAAACCGGCCCGGCCGATCCAGAACGGTCAGCCCGTGATGCCAGGTGTCGGGCTTGTAGGTGACACCCTGCCGGCCGTCCGCGATGAAAGCCTTTATGGCGGAGACGTCCGGCCCGCCGCCCTTGGCGTGCGGCGCCACGACGATCAGCCAGCGGTCGACATCGAGCGGTACAAAGGTCTGCGACGAGAATTCGTGGCGTTCCAGAAGGTTGGCCACGATAGGACGGTCAGGCGTCGGCTCGCGCTGGCTGACCGAGACGCTGGGGCGCGCGGCATGTCTCAGGTTTCCGAGCGCATCTTCATAGTAGGTGCGGCCGGCCGAGGTCGGCAGAACGATCACGTCGCCGTAGGGTGCGAAGGCTTCCTTCGTCAGCGGCTGCGGATCGATCTGCACGACCGTACGCCTTGGCTTAGCCCAGCTTGCCCATCGCCACGGCGGTGTCGGACATGCGGTTGGAGAAGCCCCACTCGTTGTCGTACCAGGCCATGACGCGCACCAGCGTGCCGTCCATGACCTTGGTCTGGTCCATGTGGAAGGTCGAGGAGTGCGGGTCATGATTGAAGTCGATCGACACGTTGGGCGCGTCGGTCCAGCCCAGGATGCCCTTGAGCTGGTTGGCGGCAGCGAGCTTCACGGCCTTGTTGATCTCGCCCACGTCGGTCTTGCGCGAAGCCACGAACTTGAAGTCGATCACCGAGACGTTGGGCGTCGGCACGCGGATCGAGACGCCGTCGAGCTTGCCGTTCAGCTCGGGCAGCACGAGGCCCACGGCCTTGGCGGCGCCGGTCGAGGTCGGGATCATCGACAGCGCGGCGGCGCGGCCGCGGTAGAGATCCTTGTGCATGGTGTCCAGCGTAGGCTGGTCGCCGGTGTAGGCGTGGATCGTCGTCATGAAGCCGTGCGTGATGCCGACGGCGTCGTTCAGCACTTTGGCGACCGGCGCCAGGCAGTTGGTCGTGCACGAGGCGTTGGAGACGACCAGGTGATCCTTGGTGAGCTTGTCGTGGTTGACGCCGTAGACGACCGTGAGGTCGGCGCCGTCGGCGGGGGCGGAGACCAGCACGCGCTTGGCGCCGGCCGCGAGATGAGCCGAGGCCGCGGCCTTGGAGGCGAAGAAGCCGGTGCATTCGAGCGCGATGTCGACGCCCATCGCCTTGTGCGGCAGCTTGGCCGGATCGCGCTCGGCGGTGACCTTCATCTTGCCGCGGCCGACATCGATCGTGTCGCCGTCGACCTTGACCTCGCCATTGAAGCGGCCGTGCACGGAGTCGAAGCGGAAGAGGTGGGCATTGGTTTCGACCGGGCCGAGATCGTTGATCGCCACGACCTCGATGTCCTTGCGGCCCGATTCCATGATAGCGCGCATGACGTTGCGGCCGATGCGCCCGAAACCGTTGATTGCTACCCGTACAGCCATGTCATCCTCCGTTATTGAGCCAGCCGGCGTGCCTCTGCGACGATCGCCTCGGCGGTGATTCCGAAATGCTTGTAGAGATCCGTGGCCTTGGCCGAGGCGCCGAAGCCCTTCATGCCGACGAAGGCGCCCCGGCTGCCAAGCCAGCGCTCCCAGCCGAAACCCGATGCCGCCTCGCAGGCCACGCGGATGGTACCGTCGCCGCCCAGGACCTCGTCCCTGTATGGAGCGTCCTGCGCAGCAAATAGTTCCCACGACGGCATCGATACCACTGCAGCAGCCACGCCCTCCTTGGCCAGCAGGTCGCGGGCGGCGAGGGCCAGTTGGACTTCCGAGCCCGTGGCGATCAGGCGGACGCCGGCCGAAGCCTCGCCCGCCAGAATGTAGGCGCCGCGGGCGCACAGATTTTCCTCACCGGCACCGCGCACGGTCGGCAGGTTCTGGCGCGTCAGCGCGATGACGCTGGGCGTGTGGTAGGATTCCAGCGCGAGTTGCCAACACTCCGCCGTCTCGATGGCGTCGGCCGGGCGCAGCACGCGGAGATTGGGAATGGCCCGCAGCGCCGCCAGATGCTCGACCGGCTGGTGCGTCGGGCCGTCTTCGCCGAGCCCGATCGAATCGTGGGTCATCACGTAGATCACGCGCAGTCCCATCAGCGCCGAGAGCCGGATGGAGCCGCGGCAATAGTCGGTGAACACCAGGAAGGTGCCGCCGTAGGGGATCACGCCGCCGTGCAGCGCCATGCCGTTCATGGCCGCGGCCATCGCGTGCTCGCGGATGCCGTAATAAACGTAGCGGCCCGACGCGTCGGCGCGGGTGAGCGGCTTCAGCGTCGCGGTCTTGGTGTTGTTCGAGCCGGTGAGGTCGGCCGAGCCGCCGATCGTGTCGGGCAGCACCGGGTTGATGACTTCCAGCACTTCCTGGCTCGACTTGCGCGTGGCCCAGGCGGGCTTGTCGGTTGCAGCCTTGGTCTTGAAGGCCGCGATCGCCTCGCCGACGGCGGCGGGAATGTCGCCGCGCTGGCGGCGGGCGAATTCCGAACGCTCCTCGGCGGCCACCGAGGCCAGCCGCTTGGCCCACTTGCGTCGTGCCGACTTGCCGCGCGTGCCGATCTTGCGCCAGGCCGAGAAGATCGCCTCGGGGATGTCGAAGGGGGCGTGGTTCCAGCCGAGCTTCTGCCGCGCCCCGGCGATCTCGTCCTTGCCGAGCGGCGAGCCGTGCGTCGCCGCTGTACCGGCCTTGGTCGGCGCGCCGTAGCCAATCACCGTCTTGCAGGCGATCAGCGAAGGCTTATCGGTGACGTTGCGTGCTTTGCGGATGGCGCGCGCGACCGCGTCGGCGTCGTGGCCGTCGACTGCCAGCACATGCCAGCCCGCGGCGGCGAAGCGCTTCTTGTGGTCCTCTGAGGTGCTGAGCGAAGTGGCGCCGTCGATCGAGATGCCGTTGTCGTCGAACAGCACGATCAGGCGGCCGAGGCCGAGATGGCCGGCCAGCGTGATCGCCTCCTGGCCGACACCCTCCATGAGACAGCCGTCGCCGGCGATCACATAGGTGAAATGGTCGACGAGATCACGTCCGAAGCGCTCGGCTAGCAGGCGCTCGGCAATGGCGAAGCCGACCGAGTTGCCGAGGCCCTGGCCGAGCGGGCCGGTCGTGGTCTCGATGCCGGTGGCATGGCCGTATTCGGGATGGCCGGCGGTCTTGCTGCCGAGCTGGCGGAAGTTCTTCAGCTCGTCGAGGGTCATGTCGGCGTAGCCGGTCAGATGCAGCAACGAATAGAGCAGCATCGAGCCGTGGCCGGCCGAGAGGATGAAGCGGTCGCGATCGGGCCAGTTCGGCTCCGAGGCGTCGAACTTCAGGAACTTCGAAAACAGGACGGTGGCGACGTCGGCCATGCCCATCGGCATGCCGGGATGGCCGGAGTCCGCCTGCTGCACGGCATCCATGGCGAGGGCCCTGATGGCGTTTGCCATGTCGCGGTTGGCGGCGGTCTGTTCGGTCATAATGTGTGTGCGCCGTATGGTTTTTGGGGGGCGGCGCGCAACATGCCGACCGCACTTTGGCGCGTCAATGCGCAAAACCTCGCGCGAGGTCAACATCTTGCGCCAAGCGTTGCTCCACAGGGCCTAGATGTTGACCACTCCCGGCCGCTCAACTTATCCTTACGGCATGGAGCAGATGCAGCCGGGAGACCAACTGCCATCCGCCGGCGGGGGGGCGATGTCCAAGGCAGCCAGTGCGACGGACCGTGTGGACGATGCACTCAGCCGTCTCGAATCGATGGTCGAGGAGCGGCTGCGGGCCGAATCGGTGCGCTCCGAGGAACTCGCCAAACGCCTCAACAAACTGGAACAGCAGCACGACGAACTGAGGAAGGTCGCGATGGACGTCGAAGGGCGGCTGGAGCGGGCAATGGAATATATCCGCTCGCTGCTCGCCGCCGATCAGGAGTAGCGGTTCGGCCAAGCTCCCCCAACGAGGGTGATGCTTCGTCGGGCGCGACGTGTCAGAGTACGCATCCCCTCGAAACGCCGTAAGGCGCAAAAAAACAGGAGTAGCGGACAATGCCGCAGGTTTCGATTCAGATCGCCAATCGTACCTATGAACTCGCTTGTGGTGATGGCGAAGAAGAGCGCGTCCAGGAACTCGCCGCCTATGTCGACGAAAAGGTCGGCGAACTCCGCAAGCAGTTGCCGGGCGCTCCCGAAATCAAGCTGGTGGTCTTCGCCTCGCTCCTTCTCGCCGAGGAGAGCCGCGAAGCCCGTGGCGTTGCCAAGGCGGCGGAAAACGCCCGTGCCAGCGCCACCGACAGCGCCGAAACGCTGGCCACGGCGCTCGAGGATTTGATCACCGCCCGTGTCGACAAGATGTCCCGAAAGGTGAGCGGCGCCGCCTAAGGCGTCCCGGCATATTAGTTAGTGGGGCGCTCATTGCGGTACCCGCCCCGAGTGCCTAGATTAAAGGCGGGGCGGATTTCTGCGCGGCGCGTGGTTCGCTTAAAACCCCGGGGCCAATAAGAACTCCCGGGAACTGTTCCTGGTTGGGATCTTGGTCCCGATCACACGGTGCCCACCTGCACTAGCAGGCCTTGGAGGTCTTACGGACTATCGGCCCATCGTGGAGCCGCCCCACCTTGCTATCTTTCCCGGCGCTATCTTTTCCCGCATGACCCTGATCGACGAGAAGCGCACCCTGCGCAGCACCATGCTTGCCTGGCGCGGCGGCCTCGACGAGGAGCAGCGCCGTGCTGCCGCCGATGGCCTGCTCGTGACCTTGCGCCGCGAGCGGCCGATCGAGACGCCTTCCATCGTTTCCGGCTTCTGGCCGATCAAGGAAGAGATCGACATCCGGCCGCTGATGATCGAGCTGTTCAACGAAGGCTGCCAGATGGCGCTCCCGGTGGTGCAGGGGCGCGGCCAGCCGCTGCTGTTTCGCGCCTGGCGCCCGGGCGATCCGCTCGAAGCGGGAGTCTTCGGCACCCTGCAGCCGGCGGCACGGCGTGAAACTTTGGAGCCCGACGCCCTGCTGGTCCCTCTGCTGGCCTGCGACGAGGATGGCTGGCGATTGGGCTATGGCGGCGGATTCTACGATCGCACGCTCGTCGGCCTCAGGGCGCGGCGCAAGGTGACGGCGGTCGGCGTCGGTTTCGATGCGCAGATCATGCCCGATGTGCCGCATGGGCCGAGCGATCAGCGTCTCGATTGGATGTTGACCGACCGGCGCGCTTCAGCCTTTGTCTAGCGCATGAAAGTTCTGTTTTGTGGCGACATAGTCGGCCGCGCCGGCCGTGACGCGGTGATCAAGGAGATCCCGCGGCTCCGGCGCGAGCTCGGCCTCGATTTCGTAGTGGTGAACGGCGAGAACGCGGCGGCGGGCTTCGGCATCACCGCCAAGATTTGCGCCGAGCTTCATGAGGCCGGCGTCGATTGCATCACCACGGGCAACCACGCCTGGGACCAGCGCGAGATCATTCCCTACATCTCCCAGGACAAGCGGCTGCTGCGGCCGATCAATTTTCCGCCCGGCACCCCAGGTTGGGGCGCCAACCTGTTCCAGACGGCGCGCGGCCAGAAGATCGTCGTCATCAATGTCATGTGCCGGCTGTTCATGGATGCTCTCGACGACCCGTTCCGCGCCCTCGACGTCGAACTTGGCAAATACGGACTGGGCCGCGGGGCGCACTTCATTCTGGTCGACGTCCATGGCGAGGCAACCAGCGAGAAGCAGTCGGTGGGGCACTATTGCGATGGCCGCGTATCGGCAGTCCTGGGCACGCACAGCCATGTGCCGACCGCCGACTCCTGGATACTTCCCGGCGGCACCGCCTATCAGACCGATGTCGGCATGTGCGGAGACTATGATTCGGTGATCGGCATGAAAAAGGACGTCGCCGTGCAGCGCTTCCTCAAGAAGATGCCGGGGGAGCGCCTCTCGCCGGCCGAAGGCGAGGGAACTTTGTGCGCGGCATTGGTAGAAACCGACGACAAGAGCGGCCTAGCCCGGTCGGTTCGGCCCCTTCGGCTAGGGGGCCGCCTACCGCCTGCCGAGTAGGTTGCAGCATCTTGTATCTCACAGGCCCCGTTCGTAGCTATTAGAAGTGTCCAAAAGACGGCCATTGACGACCTGGGGAGAATTAGTCATCCTCTTGATGTTAAACGATTTTTCGCCGCGTTGGCGAGCTGTCTTCAAGGTTAGAGGGGGCGTCGGAATCTAGGTTCCGACGTTTTTTAGCGGGGGCTTCGGCCCCCGCCTTTTTTTGTCCGCAATCCCGGTTGATTGGTCTGCGATCCTGCCAAAACCCACGAGAAGTGGTATAGCCGACCTTCCAAGTCACTTAATCTGGTTGTCGGGCGATGGCGGGGCATTCCCAATTCAAGAACATCATGCACCGCAAAGGGCGTCAGGACGCCCAGCGGGCCAAGATCTTTACCAAGATCATCCGTGAAATCACCACGGCGGCACGCCTCGGCGCGGGCGATCCCAATGCCAATCCTCGCCTCAGGGCGGCCGTGATAGCGGCCCGCGACGCCAACATGACCCGCGATACGATCGATCGGGCCATCAAGCGGGGCTCGGGGTCGGACGCGGACGCCAACTATGACGAGATTCGCTACGAGGGCTATGGGCCGGGTGGCGTGGCGCTGATCGTCGAGGCGCTGACCAACAATCGCAACCGCACGGCGGGCGACGTCCGGTCGAGCTTCAGCAAGTACGGTGGCAACCTGGGTGAATCCAACAGCGTGTCGTTCATGTTCGACCGCCTGGGTGAATTCCGGTTTCCATTGGCCGCCGGCAGCGCCGACGACGTTCTCGAGAAGGCAATCGAGGCGGGTGCCGACGACGTCGTGAGCGGTGAGGGTCCGGAAGGGGTACACGAGATCTATTGTGCCCAGGACAGTTTCAACGCGGTGCGCGAGGCGCTCGAGAAGTCGCTCGGGCAGCCTTCGGCGGCCAGGCTGACCTGGCGGCCCAAGACGACGACGCCGGTCGAAGGCGAGACCGTCCAGACGCTGTTCACCTTGATCGCGGTCCTCGAGGACAACGACGACGTGCAGAACGTCTACGCCAATTTCGAGGCGTCGGACGATGCTCTGGCGAAGTTCGCGGCCTGAGGCGTGACCTGATGAGATTGATCGGCCTCGATCCCGGTCTGCGAGTGACCGGCTGGGGCGTGATCGACGTTGAAGGCAACCGGCTGCGCCATGTGGCCCATGGCGTCGTCAAGGTGGCGACCACCGGAAGCCTGGCCGAGCGGCTCCGGGAACTGTTCGATGGCGTGGCAGGCATCGTGGCGGCTCAAGGGCCGGTCGAGGCAGCGGTCGAGGAGACTTTCGTGAACGCCAATCCCGGCTCAACCCTGAAACTCGGACAGGCGCGCGGCGTGGTGATGCTGGCGCCCGCGCGGGCCGGCCTGCCGGTCTATGAGTATGCCGCCAACCTGGTGAAGAAATCCGTGACCGGCGCGGGCCATGCCGACAAGCACCAGATCGCCATGATGGTCGGCCGCCTTCTGCCCGGCGTCGATGCCACCCGGGACGCCGCCGATGCCCTCGCCGTCGCCATCTGCCACGCCCATCACCGCGCCACCGCCCAACGCGTCGAGGCGGCGATATGATCGCCAAGCTGAAGGGCGTGGTCGATGCGGTCGACACCGACAGCGCGATCGTCGATGTCGGCGGCGTCGGCTATCTCGTGTCGGCTTCGGCCAGGACCTTGCGCAACCTTGTGGTCGGCGAGGCCGCGACCGTACTGGTCGAGACCATCGTGCGCGAGGATGCCATCGCGCTCTACGGCTTCGTGGATACCGCCGAACGCGATTGGTTTCGCATCCTGACGACGGTTCAGGGCGTGGGCGCGCGCGTGGCGCTGTCTATCCTCTCGACATTGTCGCCCGACGAGATCGCGCGCGCGATCGCCGCCCAGGATCGCGCGACGCTCAGTCGTCCGGCGGGCGTCGGGCCGAAACTCGCGGCGCGGCTCGCCACGGAACTCAAGGACAAGGCGGCCGCGTTCGGCATCGCATCGCCGGCGTCGAGCGCGCCCGACGCCGTGGCATCGGCACACACGGGCTCGCTCAACGAGGATGCCGTGTCGGCCCTGGTCAATCTCGGTTACCGCCGCGTCGAAGCCTTCGGCGCCGTGACGCGCGCGAGCCAGCGGCTGGGGGCTGAAGCCAAGCTCGATGCCGTGATCCGCGCCGGCCTGCAGGAGCTGGCACGATGAACGCCGTCCCCGATCGCCTGGTGGCGCCCAAGCGGGCCGAGGAGGACACGGCTGAACTCGCGCTCCGGCCGCAGACGCTCGACGATTTCATCGGCCAGAAGCAGGTCCGCGAGAACCTAAAAATCTTCATCACCGCCGCCAAGGCGCGCGGCGAGGCGCTCGATCATGTGCTGTTTCACGGGCCACCCGGCCTCGGCAAGACGACGCTGGCGCAGATCGTGGCGCGCGAGATGGGGGCGGGCTTCCGCGCGACGTCAGGTCCGGTGATCCAGAAGGCAGGAGACCTCGCGGCGCAGCTTACCAACCTGCAGCCGCATGACGTGCTCTTCATCGACGAGATCCATCGTCTCAATCCTGCAATCGAGGAAGTACTCTATCCCGCAATGGAGGATTTCCAGCTCGACCTGATGATCGGCGAGGGGCCGGCGGCCCGCTCGGTCCGCATCGAGCTGCCGCCCTTCACCCTGGTGGGGGCGACCACGCGCTCTGGCCTGATGACGCGGCCGTTGCGCGAGCGCTTCGGCATTCCCCTGCGGATGGTTTTCTATGAGCCGGCCGAGCTCGAGACCATCGTCCAGCGCGCGGCGCGCGTGCTCAAGATGTCGATGTCCACGGACGGCGGGGCGGAGATCGCCAAGCGCTCACGAGGCACGCCCCGCGTGGCCAACCGCCTGTTGCGCCGTGTGCGCGACTTCGCCGCCGTCGCCGGTCACACGGTCGTCGACGCGAAGGTCGCCGACGATGCGCTGGTCCGGCTCGAGGTCGATGGCCGCGGACTCGACGCCATGGATCGGCGCTATCTCGGATGCATCGCCGAGAACTACGGCGGTGGCCCGGTCGGTGCGGAAACGCTGGCCGCGGCGCTGTCGGAGCAGCGCGACGTGATCGAGGACGTGATCGAACCCTACCTGATGCAGCTCGGCCTGCTCATGCGCACGCCGCGCGGGCGGCTTCTGTCGGAGGGTGGCTATCGCCATCTCGGTATGGCAGTGCCCAAGGACCAGAAACGGCAACTCGACCTGTTGGCGACAGGCGGCTCGGCGGAGGAGACGTGAACGCGCCCACCTCCGGCCACATCGCCGACGGCACCCATGTGCTGCCGCTCAGGGTCTATTACGAGGACACCGATGCGGCGGGCATCGTCTACTACGCCAACTGGCTGCGTTTCCTCGAGCGCGGACGCACCGAGTTGCTACGGTTGCTCGGCCAGGAGCACAGCGCCTTGCGCGAGGAGCGCGACGTGAACTGGGTGGTCCGCCGCTGTGCCATCGATTATCTGAAGCCCGCTCGGCTGGATGAGGCGATCGAGATCGTCACCAGCTGCGGCGAACTGCGCGGTGCCTCGCTGGACATGCTCCAGCAGGCTCGTCGTGGTGAAGAAACCCTGGTCCGCGCCGAGCTGACCGTCGCCTGCATGGGCGCGGGCGGCCGTCCGGTCCGATTGCCGCCGCACGTGCGGACTGCCTTGGCCCAGGTCGTGGTGAGCGGCTCGCCCCGCTCACGCCATATTCGGATATAACCATGTTGAACCAACGGAGAACCTAAAATGGACGCGTTTGCGCAAACCGCCGGAGCCCCCCTCGGCGGCGCAGGGACCATCGACATGTCGGTCTACGGCCTGTTCATGCAGGCCGACTGGGTCGTCAAGGCGGTGATGATCGCCTTGCTGATTGCCTCGTTCTGGTCGTGGGCGATCATCTTCGAGAAGGTGCTCCGGTTGCGAACTCTGAAGCGCAGCGCCCAGGCTTTCGAGGACACGTTCTGGTCGGGCATCTCGCTCGAGGATCTCTACGATCGCGTCGGCGCCAAGCCCGACGATCCGATGTCGAGCGTCTTCGCCGCCGCCATGCGCGAGTGGCGCCGCTCGGTCTCCAAGGGCCTGGCGACCAGCGCCACGGCGCGCGCAGCACTCCGCCAGCGCATCGAGCAGGTGATGAGCGTCACCATCCAGCGTGAGATGGAGGCGATCGAGAAGCGCCTGGGCTTCCTCGCCACGGTCGGCGCGAACGCCACCTTCGTCGGCCTGTTCGGCACGGTCTGGGGCATCATGAACAGCTTCGGCCACATCGCGCAGTCGAAGAACACATCGCTTGCCGTCGTGGCGCCGGGCATCTCCGAGGCCTTGTTCGCCACCGCCATCGGCCTGGTCGCCGCCATTCCGGCCGCCGGTGCCTACAACATCCTGTCGGGCCAGGTGCAGCGCTACAGCCACCAGCTCGAGGCGTTTGCCGGTGAATTCATCACCATCCTGTCGCGTCAGCTCGAGGAGCAGGTCTGATGGCAGCTATCATACCCAGCGCCGGTGGCGGAGGCGGCGGCAGCCGGTTCCGGCGGCGGCAGAATTTCAGCCCGATCGCCGACATCAACGTGACGCCGATGGTCGACGTCATGCTGGTGCTGCTGGTCATCTTCATGATCACCGCGCCGCTGCTGCAGGTCGGCGTGCCCGTCGATCTGCCGAAGACCAGCGCGCAGCAGGTCGGCGGCAAAGAAGAGCCGCTGGTCGTGTCGGTCAACTCGAAGGGCGAGGTGTTCCTGGGTGAAACCCCGTACGACATCCCGGCGTTGGCTGCCAAGCTGAAGGCGGTCCACCAGGAGAAGCCCGACCAGCGCGTGTTCATGCGCGGCGACAAGACCGTCGACTACGGCAAGATGATGGAAGTCATGGGCGTGGTCATCGACAGCGGCTTCCGCCAGCTCGGCCTTCTAGGCGAGCAGGCGCAGGCGCTCGGCAAGGGCGGCGGCACGGTGACGCCGGTTCCGGCACAGCCTGCGCCGGCACAGCCTGCACCGCGCCGGTAGAAGATCGGAGGCGAAGCGATCGATGGCCATACGGTCTCCCGCCAGCATCGAGATGCGCACACCGGCGGTTGCGTCGGCCATGGTGCACGTGTTCGTTCTGGGGGCGGCCGTTCTCAATCTCGATTTCTTCAGCCGGCCTCCGCTGGTCGAGCCGGAGCCAGTGATGGTCGAGTTCGAAGCGATCGACAAGAAGGCCGCGGCGCCGACGATCGGCAATCCGCCGCCGCAGCCCAAGGACGTGCCGATCGCGCAGGAAACGACCAAGGCGCCACCGCCCAAGAGTGCCGAGCCGCCGCCGGCACCGCTTCAGCCCAAGCCCGACGTGGCGGAGGTCAAGCCGCCGCCGCCTGCGCCGGTAGAGAAGCCCAAGCCTGAAGCGGCCAAGCCGGCGGAAGAGATGATTGCGCTCAAGCCCAAGGAGCCGGAGCCGCCCAAGATCGAGCCGAAGAAGCCCGAGCCGCCCAAGCCTGCGGCCGAGGTAAAGAAGCCGGATCCGCCCAAGCCGCTGCCGCCCAAGCCGGCGCCGAAGGATCGAGTCGACTCGCTGCTCGACGACATCCTGAAGAACCAGCAATCGACCACCAAGGTGCAGACACCCGAGCAGCAGCCCAAGCCGGTGCAGCAGGTGACGCGCCAGGCACCGGCGGCACCGCAGTTCGCCTCCGTCGTGACGGCGTCCGAAATCGAAGGCGTGCGCCAGAAGATCCGCCCGTGCTGGAATGTGTTCGGCGGCTCGAAGGAGGCGCCGATCGTCTCGCTCGTCGTTCAGATGAATCAGGACGGCACGCCGGTGAAGGCGGAGTTCAAGGACACCGGTCGTTACAACAACGATCCGACGTATCGCGCAGCGGCCGACGCCGCGCATCGCGCGATCATGAATCCGCGCTGCCAGCCGTGGCCGCTCTCGTCGGAGAAGTTCACCAACTGGCGCACCATCACTTTCAACTTCGATCCACGCGACTACTGATCAGTGTCGCGCTATAGAGACCCCGCACTCATGAAAACGAGGTTCGACATGATGCTTCCCCGACGGCAGACGATTCTGGGTGGCGTTGCGCTGGCAACCGGCGCCGGCGCGGCGGGTCCCGCCGCCGCTCAGCTCACCATCGACATGACCAAGCCCAGCTTCGAGCCGGTGCCGATCGCGATCGTCGACTTCAAGGGTGACAAGGTCGGCGCGGATATCGCCGGCGTGGTCCGCAACGACCTGCAGAACTCGGGTCTGTTCAGGTCGATCTCACCGAGTGCGTTCATCCAGCGGGATCCCGATCCCAGTGCGCCGCCGCGCTTTCCCGACTGGCGCAGCATCGGCGCCGCCGGTGTCGTCATCGGCCAGGTCACGCAAGCCGGCGGCAACATCAAAGTCGATTTCCGGCTGTGGGACGTCGTCGTCGGTCAGCAGGCGACCGGACTGTCGTTTACCAGCCAGCCCAACAACTGGCGGCGTCTCGCCCACATCATCGCCGACGCCATCTACAAGCGCGTGACCGGCGAGGAAGGCTATTTCGACACGCGCGTGGCCTATGTCTCCGAGACCGGCCCGCTCAACAACCGGGTCAAGCGCATCGCCATCATGGACCAAGATGGTTTCAACAACCGCTACATCACCGATGGCAAGACAATCGCGCTCACGCCGCGCTTCTCGCCGACCTTGCAGGAAATCGTCTACATGGCGTACGGCGAGAACAATACTCAGCCGCGCGTCTATCTGCAGAACGTCGACAGCGGCCGGCGCGAGCTGCTCGGCAATTTCCCGGGCATGAGCTTCGCGCCGCGCTTCTCGCCCGACGGCACGAAGGTGGTGATGAGCATCTCGGCCGACGGCAACAGCGACATCTACTCGATGGATGTACGCGGGCGGGCGCTGCAACGGCTCACCAATTCGCCGGCCATCGACACTTCGCCCTGCTATTCCAACGACGGCACGCAGATCGTGTTTAACTCCGATCGCGGCGGCACGCAGCAGCTCTATATAATGAGCGCGGGCGGCGGCGGCGACCGCCGGATCAGCTTCGGCGAGGGCCGCTACGCCACGCCGGTATGGTCGCCGCGCGGCGACTTCATCGCCTTCACCAAGATCTCCGCCGGCAGCTTCGGCATCGGCGTGATGCGGATCGACGGCAGCGGCGAGCGCATGCTGGCGAGCGGCTTCCTCGTCGAGGGGCCGACCTGGGCGCCGAACGGCCGCGTGCTGATGTTCTTCCGCCAGCAGCCCAATTCCGGCGGTCGCGCGGGATCGGTCACCTTACACCAGATCGACATCACGGGGCGTTTCGAACGCCAGGTACCGACGCCGACGGATGCGTCGGACCCGGCCTGGTCGCCCTTGATTCCGCAGTAGCGAACGATATTCTTTTCTTGTCGACCCGAGCGTAGCCTACGCCCGGGTCGATGTTGTCATGGAGTGGATGAAAATGCGCATGATCAAGGCTTTGACAGCCATCGCGGCGATGATCCTCATCGCGGCTTGCAGCAACGACCAACAGGCGGCTGCGCCGGCAACCACGACCGTGACGCCCGGATCGGTTGCCGACTTCCGACAGAACGTCGGAGACCGCGTGTTCTTCGACACCGATCAGTCCACCGTCCGTGAAGATGGACGGGCGACGCTCAGCAAACAGGCCGAATGGCTGAAGAAGTACACCAACTATCAGGTCACCGTCGAAGGCCATTGCGACGAGCGCGGCACGCGCGAGTACAATCTGGCGCTGGGCGAGCGTCGTGCCAATGCGGCGCGGCAGTATCTGATTGCTCAGGGCATTCCGGCGGCCCGGATCAAGACGGTCAGCTTCGGCAAGGAACGCCCGGATCCGGTCGGTTCCGACGAGGCTGCATGGTCGCGCAATCGCCGTGCCGTGACCGCCCTACAGTAGGGCATCCTAGAATTGTTTCGAGCGCCGGCCGCGCTTCGGCCGGCGTTTTCGTTTGGAGGCCCGGCGGCCATGCCTGAAAATGGCCGCGTTTGAAGTGAAACAATCGGCCGCCATGAAGAAACTGCCCTTACGGCTTCTGATCCTCGCCGCCTTGGCGCTGCCGACCGCGGCGGTCGCCCAACGGGCCGATCCCGTCTACATCGAGGACCGGCTCAATCAGTTGCAGCAGTCGATTTCGCTCCTCACCGGGCAGATCGAGCAATTGCAGTATCGTAACAACCAGCTCCAGCAGCAGCTGGAGAAGATGCAGGCGGACTACGAATTCCGACTGGAGCAGGTCGAGAAGGGCGGCGGCCGCCCGGGCGGCACTCCGCCGGCCCGTCCCGCGACGCCGTCGACGGCCGCCGCACCGCCACCGGCCGCAGCGGCCGCAGGCACCGCAGGAGCAGCGGTTGCCGCCGACCAGGTCTACAACGATGCCTTCAAGAAACTGCAGGACGGCGACTACGTCGGTGCCGAAAAGGGGTTCAAGACTTTCGTGCAGCGCCATCCCCAGCATACACTGGCCGGCAACGCCCAGTACTGGCTCGGTGAAACCTTCTATGCGCGCCGCGACTACCAGAACGCGATGACCGCCTTCGCCGAGGGCTACAAGGCCTACAAGGCGAGCCCCAAGGGGCCCGACAATCTCCTCAAGCTCGGCATCACGCTGGCGACCCTCGGCCGCAAGCCCGATGCCTGCGCGATCTTCGGGCGCTTCGCACAGGACTATCCGCGTGCCACCGACCTGCAGAAGCGGCGGGTCGATCAGGAGCGCCAGAAGAACGGATGCGGGTGACACCCGCGGTCGCCTGGCCGGTCGATCGTGGCGCGTTTGCACGCCTGATGATGCAGTTCGAACCGTTCGAGAGCGCTCCTGCCGTTGCCGTGGCCGTATCCGGCGGTCGCGATTCGCTGGCACTCGCGTTGCTGGCGCGAGACTGGGCCGCGGCGCGGGGAGGGGGCATCGTCGCCCTGATCGTCGACCACGCCCTGCGCACGGCATCGGAACAGGAAGCGGCCGGCACACGCGATCTGCTGCGCCGGCTCGGCATCGAGGCCTGCATCCTGCGCTGGTCCGGACCAAAGCCTGAAAGCGGCATGCAGGCTGCCGCGCGGACCGAACGTTACCGCCTGTTGTCCGGCGAGTGCCGGCGCCGCGGCATCCTGCACCTGCTTCTGGCCCACCACGCCGACGACCAGGCCGAAACCGTGACGATGCGCGCGGCGCGTGGCAGCGGCCTCGATGGCCTTGCCGGCATGGCAGCTCTGGCCGAACGGCCTGAGGTGCGGCTGCTGCGTCCGCTGCTCCAGGTGCCGCGGGCAAGGCTGACCGCCACTCTGCTGGCGCAGGGCGTGCCGTGGATCGACGATCCGTCCAACATGGACCTCCGCTTTGAGCGCGCACGCCTGCGTGCGGGCGCACCCTTGGCGGACGTCGTGCCGGGCGACGAGAGTGGCCGTCGCGCCGCCGGCGAGAGGCGCCTGGCCCAGGCGGCGGTGGAAACGCTGGAGTTCGACCAGGACGGCGGCGCCGTCATCGATCGGGCCGGCTTCTGCCGGCTGGGCGCCGGCCTGCAGGCACGGCTGTTGAGCCGGGTCGTTCTCGCGATCGGCGGGCGCGATCATGCGCCGCGCCGCGACCGGGCCGAACGGGCGGCGCGCCGCCTGGCGGCCCCCGTTCTTCGTGGAAAATCGGGCAAAGCCCAGGATTTTACGCTGTCGGCATGCCGTTTGACGCTCCGCCAGGCCCCGGGAAGCCGCCGGCTACGCTGGATTGTGTGGCCCGAAAATGGCAGGAACGGACGCCAGCCCCTCGTTCCGGCTGAATTTTTTGCTTGCGGCGGGCGTGCCGCATCCCATGTAGATTGAAGCCCCATTCAACGGAAAAGAACCCTGTGAACCCGTTCAATCGCAACGCCGCCCTGTGGATCGTCATCGTGCTGCTGCTCGCGCTGCTCTACAGCGTCTTCCAGGGTGGCGCGACGCGGACTGCCGGCAACACGGTCTCTTATTCCGACTTCGTGCGCGCTGTCGAACAGCGCCAGGTCCAGGATGTCCGCATCCAGGGCAACACGATCACGGGTACTTTCCGCGAGCCGCGGAACGGCGTTCAGAAGTTCTCGACCTACGTGCCGAGCACGCCGCCCGACGAACAGCTCATGCCGATGCTGATCAAGAACGTCGACCGCGTCGACGCCGGTCCGGCCGAGGAGGGCGTCAATCTCGGCAGCATGTTCGTGAGCTGGCTGCCCGTGCTGGTGCTGGTCGGCGTCTACATCTTCTTCCTGCGCCAGATGCAGAGCGGCACCGGCCGCGCCATGGGTTTCGGCAAGTCGAAGGCGCGCCTGCTGACCGAGAAGCACGGCCGCGTCACCTTCGACGACGTCGCCGGCATCGATGAGGCCAAGGCCGAGCTCGAGGAGATCGTCGACTTCCTGAAGGACCCGCAGAAATTCCAGCGGCTCGGCGGCAAGATTCCCAAGGGCTGCTTGCTCGTGGGCCCCCCTGGCACCGGCAAGACGCTGCTGGCGCGTGCAATCGCCGGCGAAGCCAACGTGCCGTTCTTCACCATCTCGGGCTCCGACTTCGTCGAGATGTTCGTGGGCGTCGGCGCCTCCCGCGTGCGCGACATGTTCGAGCAGGCCAAGAAGAATGCGCCCTGCATCGTCTTCATCGACGAAATCGACGCGGTCGGCCGCCATCGCGGCGCCGGCCTCGGCGGCGGCAACGACGAGCGCGAACAGACGCTCAACCAGTTGCTGGTCGAGATGGACGGCTTCGAGGCCAACGAGGGCGTGATCCTGATCGCCGCCACCAACCGTCCCGACGTGCTCGATCCGGCGTTGCTGCGGCCCGGCCGCTTCGACCGCCAGGTCGTGGTGCCGAATCCCGACGTCGGCGGCCGCGAGAAGATCCTGAAAGTCCACATGCGCAAGGTCCCGCTGGCGCCCGACGTCGATCCGCACGTTCTGGCGCGCGGCACGCCCGGCTTCTCCGGCGCCGATCTCGCCAACCTGATCAACGAGGCCGCGTTGCGTGCCGCCCGTGTCGGCAAACGCCTGGTCACCATGGCGGACTTCGAATACGCCAAGGACAAGGTGCTGATGGGCACCGAGCGCCGCTCGATGGCGATGACCGACGAGGAAAAGACGCTGACGGCCTATCACGAGGCTGGCCACGCCCTGGTCGCCCTGCACGTGCCCAAGAGCGATCCCCTGCACAAGGTCACGATCATCCCGCGCGGTCGTGCGCTGGGCGTAACCATGCAGCTGCCGGAACGCGACCACCTCAGCCACACCAAGCAGTTCCTCGAGTCGCGGCTGGCGATCCTGTTCGGCGGGCGCACTGCCGAAGACATGATCTTCGGACCGGACAACGTCACCACCGGCGCCGCCAGCGACATCCAGATGGCGACCCAGACGGCGCGGGCCATGGTCACCTCGTTCGGCATGTCGGATAAACTCGGTCGCGTCCGCTACCAGGCGAACGAGCAGGAAGTGTTCCTCGGCCACTCGGTAGCCCAGACGCAAAACATTTCCGAGGCGACCGCGCAGATCATCGACCAGGAAGTCCGCCGCCTCATCGAGGAGGCAGAGGGCCGGGCGCGAGTGATCCTCACCGAGCGTCTCGACGAGTTGCACAAGATCGCCAAGGCCCTGCTCGAGTACGAGACGCTCGGCACCGAGGAGATCGGCCAGGTCCTGCGCGGCGAGAAGATCGTGCGCGACGACACCGGCGGGGCCGGGCAAGAGCGTCGCCGGCGCGCCTCGGTTCCGACCAGCAGCAGCACCAGCGGTCCGGCACCGGGCGCCAATCCCGAGCCGCAGCCGGGCATTTGACGGCGGCCTACGCCGGCATTCCGCTCGATCGCCCGCGCTTGATGGCGATCGTCAACGTAACGCCCGACTCGTTTTCCGACGGCGGTGAACGCCTCGACCCCGCGCAGGCCATCGACGATGGCCTGCGTTTTGTTGCCGACGGCGCCGACATCGTCGATGTCGGCGGCGAGTCCACCCGCCCTGGCTCGCAGCCGACGTCACCGGACGAGGAACTGCGGCGCATCCTGCCGGTGGTCGAAGGCCTGGCGCGCCGGAACGTGCATGTGTCGATCGATACGCGGCGGGCGGCCGTCGCTCGCGCGGCGCTCGATGCCGGCGCGCGCATCGTGAACGACGTCTCGGCGCTCCGCGACGACGAGGCGATGCTGCCGCTGGTGGTCAGCCGGGATGCCGATGTCGTCCTGATGCATCGGCGAGGCTTGCCGGAGAACACCTTTGCCGGGCCGGCCTATGCCAATGTAGTCGAGGAAGTTCGCCAGTTCCTGCTCGAGCGCGCGGCGGTGTGCGTGGCGGCCGGTGTGAAGCAGGAGAGGATCGCCCTCGACCCCGGCATCGGATTTGGCAAGAGCGTCGCCCAGGAACTCGAGCTGATCGCCGGTGCGGGCCGGTTGGGCGATGAGGGCTATCCGGTGCTGATCGGGTGCTCGCGAAAGAGCTTCATCGGCAAGCTCACCGGCATTGCGAGCCCTCGCGATCGCGATCCGGCCTCGGTCTGGCTGGCGGTCGAGGCGGCACGGCGGGGGGCTGCGATCCTCCGGGTGCACGACGTCGCCGCCACGCGGCAGGCTCTCGCCGTTTCGGCGGCAATGCGATAGTCTTCGCGGCATGTCCCGTTCCCTCTTCGGCACCGACGGTGTGCGCGGCCGTGCCAACAGCGCACCCATGACGGCCGAGATCGCCATGCGCATCGGCATGGCGGCGGGGCAGGTCTTCAAGCACGGAGAGCACCGCAACCGGGCCGTCATCGGCAAGGACACACGGCTTTCCGGCTACATGATCGAGCAGGCGCTGACGGCGGGCTTCTTGTCGGTCGGTGTCGATGTCCTTCTGCTGGGGCCGATCCCGACGCCGGCGGTGAGCTTTCTGACGCGATCGATGCGCGCCGACATGGGCGTGATGATCTCGGCCTCGCACAACGCCTACGAGGACAACGGCATCAAGCTGTTTGGCCCCGATGGCTTCAAGCTTTCCGATGCCGTCGAAGACAAGATCGAGGCGCTCGTGCTGTCGCCCTCCGGCATGCAACTCGCCGCACCTGTCGCCATCGGCCGCGCCAGGCGATTGGCCGACGTGGACGGCCGCTATGTCGAGGCGGTGAAGGCCTCGGCGACGCGCAGCCTCGATCTCACGGGCCTCAAGGTCGTGGTCGATTGCGCCAATGGTGCTGCCTACAAGGTGGCACCCACGGTGCTGTGGGAACTGGGCGCCGAAGTAGTTCCCGTCGGCGTGTCGCCCGATGGTTTCAACATCAATGGCAAGTGCGGCTCCACCCATCCGGCGGTGCTGCAGGAGCAGGTGGTGGCGCACGGCGCCCATATCGGCATCGCACTCGACGGCGACGCCGATCGTGTCCTGCTGGTCTGCGAGCATGGCCGATTGATCGATGGCGACCAGTTGATGGGCACCATCGCCGACCAATGGTCGCGCGACGGGCGGCTGACCGGCGGCGGCGTCGTCGCCACGGTGATGTCCAACCTCGGGCTGGAGCGCTATCTCGGCGCGCGTGGTCTGTCGCTGGTGCGCACGCAGGTCGGCGACCGCTACGTCCTCGAGCGGATGCGTGCTGGCGGATTCAATCTCGGTGGCGAACAGTCCGGCCACATCATCATGACCGATCACGCCACGACGGGTGACGGCCTGATGGCGGCTCTGCAGGCGCTGTCGGCCATGATCAAGACCGGCCGGACCGCGAGCGAGACCTTCCATGCCTTCACGCCGGTGCCGCAGCTCCTGAAGAACGTGCGCGTCGGCGATGCCAATGCGGCCATGGGCGCGATGTCGGTGGTCAAGGCGATCGCCGCCGCCGAGCAGAAGCTCGGCAAGAACGGCCGCATCCTGGTGCGCAAGTCCGGGACCGAGCCGCTGATCCGCGTCATGGCCGAGGGCGACGATCCGGACCTCGTGCGCACCGTCGTCGACCAAATCATCGAGGCGATTCCCCGGCAAGCAGCATGAAGGGCCCCACGTGAAGGGTAGAGTCCTGATCGTCGCCGGATCGGATTCCGGCGGCGGGGCGGGAATCCAGGCCGACATCAAGGCCGTTACCGCGATGGCAGGCTTTGCCGCCACGGCGATCACCGCGCTGACCGCCCAGAATACCGAAGGCGTGCACGGGGTCGTGGCGGTGGAGCCCGTCTTCATCGCCCAGCAGATCGAAGTCGTGCTGACGGACATCGGCGCCGATGTGCTCAAGACCGGCATGCTGCACAGCGCCGAGGTGATCGAAACGGTCGCCGCCTCTTTCCGGAAGCACGCGCCCGGCAAGCCACTGGTGGTCGACCCGGTCATGGTCGCCAAGGGCGGGCACCGGCTGTTGCTGAGCGCGGCCGAGGCGGCGCTCCGCGACGTACTATTGCCGATGGCGGCGCTGGTCACACCCAATCTGCCCGAAGCGGAAGTCCTCGCGGGCTTCCCCGTCCGGACCGAGGCCGACATGCGCCGCGCCGCCGAGCATCTCGCCCGGCAAGGGGCCAGGGCGGTGCTGATGAAGGGCGGACATCTCGAAGGCAATCGCGTGATCGACCTGCTGTTCCATGAGGGCCGCTTCGACCGCTTCGAGGATGCGCGCATCGAAAGCCGCCACACGCACGGCACCGGCTGCACACTGGCGTCGGCCATCGCCGCCGGCCTTGCCCAGAAGATGAGCCTGAAAGACTCCGTGATGCGCGCGCGCGCCTACGTGCGGGCCGCCATCGAGACCGCGCCCGGCTTCGGCCGCGGCCACGGTCCGCTCAATCACGCCGTCACGGTCAAACCGGGCTAGCGCCGATCGCCGCGGGATGGCCCGGCGTCCATTTGCCGGCCTCCGCTAGAGCGATGAAGTTCCAGACTTCGCGATTGAACGCGTCCGGCTCCTCGATGTTCACCGTATGGCCGGTCTTGGCGAAGATCGCGAGCCCGGCATTGGGCAGCACCCGCTTCAGGTAGAGGCTGGGTTGCAGGCAGGGCTCGTCCTCATCGCCGGAGATGATCAGCGTTGGCACGTCGAGCTTCTTCCACTCGTCCTCGAAGTCGTAGAGCGACGGCCGCTTGCCCTGGTAATTCTCCATGGTGTTGGCGGCGCCGACGTCGGGATGCTCGCCGAGATGGCGGACGAACTCGGCGAAGCCGCGCGGATCCTTCTGCTTGAAGCGCGAGCGCGTCGGATTGCCGGTCAGGCTCTCGGCGTACTTCTGCATGCCGTCGCTGCGGATCTTCCTGGCCGTCGCCTGGGCATGCGCCTTGAACTGCTCGTGACCCTCTCGGTCGGCGCCGGAGCCGACACCTGCCAGAGTGAGCGACAGGGCGCGGTCGGGATAGCAGCGTCCGAAGTGCGCCGTCGCGAAGGCGCCTTGGGAGAGGCCGACGACATGCGCCTTGGCGATCTTGAAATGATCGAGCACGTGCTTGGCGTCGTCGACCGCATGTTGCTGCGAGTACATCGCCGCGTTCTCGGGAACGTCTGAGCCGGGATAGCCACGGAAGGAATAGGTGATGCAGCGGTGCCGCCGCGCGAAGAAGCGCATCTGCGGTTCCCAGCTCCGCCAGTCGCCGCTGTACTCATGGACGAAGAGGATCGGCGTGCCGCTGCCGGCTTCCTCATAATGGAGTTTCACGCCATCCGGAGTCGTGGCCTGCGGCATCTGTCTCTCCGTCCAGTGAGGGTCTACGCGCCGAAGCGTTCCAGTCGCTCGAGCACCGTGGGGATCTTGTCGTCGGAGACATTGGCGAAAGCCAGTCGCACGAAACGCTCCTGACCGGCGCCGAACATGTCACCCGGAATGGTCAGCAAATTCTCCTCGTCGGCGAGGCGCTTGGACACGTCGGTCGAGCGCTGGCCGGCGAAGGGATGCTCCACATAGGCGAAGTAGGCGCCGATGCTGACCAGCCGCCAGCGGTTGGAGCGGGTGAGGCCGTCGCCCAGCATGTCGGCCCGCGCCTTCAGACCCTCTGTGTTGCGTCGCGCCCAGGGCAGCAGATTGCCCAGGCCGTAGAGGGCCGCTTCCTGGCCCAGTCGCGGCGGGCAAATCGAGACGCAGTCCATCGCCTTTTCGATCTCGGCCATCAGGGCGGGGCCGGCGGCCACGCCGCCGACCCGGTAGCCCGTCAACGCGAAGACCTTGGAGAAGCTGTAGAGATGAACCAGCGTGCCGCGCCATGTCGGGTCGGCAAAGAGATCGTGCGGTCGCTCGCCTTCCGGCAGGAAGTCCTTGTAGGTCTCGTCGAGGATGAGCGCGATGCCGTGCTGCTTGGCGAGTTCGTAGAAGGCGTGGATGGTCGTGCGCGGATAGACGGCGCCGGTCGGGTTGTTGGGCGAGATGAGAACGATGGCGCGGGTGCGCGGACCGATCAGCTTGGCCGCGTCCTCCGCGTTCGGCACGGCGCCCGAGCCGGGACGGAAGTCGAGCGACACCGGCTCGACGCCCTGCATGCGCATCCACATGTCGTGATTGAAGTAGTGCGGCCGTGGCACGATCACCTGGTCGCCGGCCTTGGCGAGGCTCATGAGCGCGAGGCAGAAGGCCTGGTTGCATCCCGAGGTGATGCCGACTTCACCGGCGCCGATGGCCGCGCCGTAGAAGCTCGAGAGGTGAGCCGCGTAAGTTTCGCGTAATGTCGGCAGTCCGAGGATGGGTGTGTAACCGTGCATCGTCGGATCGAGCAGAAGTTCGCCGAGATGCTTGCGCAGTTCCATCGCCGGCGGGTAGCCCGGCACTGCCTGGCTGAGATCGATCAGCGGGCGCCCGGCCGGAAAGCTGCGGCCCAGCACCCAGCGCTTGGTTTCACCGATCGGCGAGGGCTCGACGGCGGCGAGCCAGGGATTGATGAGTGGAGTTTTTTGCATCTCAGGAAGCGCCGTCGCGGGCGCAACTTGTGTCCATCGCTGAAGTCGATTTCACAGTGTTTCGCTGCACGATTGCTCCCGGTGGGTTCCCTGCTTTGCGGGCGTCCCATCCCGCGCTCCCGAAGTGGCGCGAGCATCCGGTCCCCGCTGCTGCCTGTCAAACAATGTGCGAAATGTCAGACCCATCGGAAATGCGTTGCTTGAGTCTCATCTTGTGCATAGCATCTGCCGCAAGGCTCCAATGAGGGTCATCGCATTTCTATTGATGCGGTTCAACGATCAGCTGTCCGATCAGGACGGCGTATAGGAGGAAATTTCTCATGGCTTCCAGAAAAGTCAGTCGTCGTCGTTTCGTGGCCGGTACGGCCGCCTTGTCGACCGCCATGGTGGCGGCGCCGTTCGTTCGCGGCGCCTATGCCGCGGGCAAGCTCTCGCTCGGCCTGTGGGACCATTGGGTTCCGGGCGCCAACAAGGCCAGCGAGGCGCTGATCAAGGAGTGGGCCGACAAGGAGAAGGTGGATGTCACGATCGACTACATCACCTCGCAGGGCAACAAGCTGCTGCTGACGACGGCCGCCGAGTCTCAAGCCAAGTCCGGCCACGACGTGCTCGCTTTTTCGACCTGGCTGCCGTCGCGTTACGCCGACCAGCTGGTGCCGATGAACGACGTCGTCGAACCGCTGATCAAGCAGAACGGAGCGGTGAATGCCACCGTAGAGTATCTCGGCAAGATCGGCGGCAAGTGGCTGGCCGTGCCGGCGACGATCGGCAGCCAGATGAAGGGCCCATGCTCGCGCATCGACCTCCTCAAGCAGTTCGCCGGAATCGACATCCAGGCGATGTATCCGGCCGGCGGCCCGCCGGTGGCTGACGGCTGGACGCTCGATACCTTCATGAAAGCGGCGGAAGCCTGCCAAAAGGGCGGCCATGCCTTCGGTATTGGCCTGGGTACGACGTCGGACAGCGTCGACACTGCCGGCGCCATTTTCCACAGCTTCGGCGCCCAGCTCGTGAATGCCAAGGGCGACATCACCGTCAAAAGCGACAATGTCCGCAAGGCCCTCGATTACTACAAGCGCCTGATGTCGTTCCTGCCGGAAGACGCTCCGTCGTGGGATGACGCGTCGAACAACAAGTGGCTGGTCTCGGGCAAGGGCGCGCTGATCATGAACCCGCCGAGCGCCTGGGCCGTCGCCAAGCGCGATGCACCGAAGGTCTGCGAACAGCTCTGGACGCATGGCTTCCCGGCTGGACCGGCTGGCCGCTTCGGACCGTTTCTGCCGTTCTTCTGGGGGACTTGGAATTTCAGCAAGAACCAGTCGGCGGCCAAGAGTCTTATGGTCGCCCTCGGTCAGCCGGCAGCGGTAGAGAAGTTGGTAGTCGCCAGCGGTGGCTACGATCTCCCGGCGTTCTCGAATCTGACGACCCTCAAGGTCTGGGCGGAAGAGGGGCCGCCGAAGGGAACGCTCTATCACTATCCGAACCCGCACAACCACGCGACCTTGTCGATTGCCGCGGCCCCCGCGCCGCACAAGATCGCCGAGCAGATCTACACCCAGGCGATCCAGACCCAGATGGTCGTCCGTCACGCCAAGGGCGAGGCGATGGACCGGACGCTTGACTGGGCAACCAAGGAAATCGAAGGCTTCTCGCGCAACTAGGCTCGGGACTTCGAAACGTTCGGGGGACGCCGTCCGCAGACGGCGTCCCTGCGAGCGTAACGCATCGGCCAACCCCGCCGGGAGCATCCAATGGCAGACGTCGCCGCCCCAAATTCCATCGCCAGTATGGGCGACAGCCGCAGCAGCCTGCACAAGCTCATGCAGCGCAAATCGACCATCGCCTTCCTGATGGCGCTGCCCCTGATCCTGCTGATCCTGATCCTCGTCGCCTATCCCGCGGGATACGCCGTCTACCTGGCGACCCTTAACAAGGGCATGACGCGCTTCGTCGGCTTCGGCAATTTCGAGTTCCTGTTCGGCCGCGACACCTTCTGGCTGGTCGTCTACCAGTCCTGCCTGTTCGCGATCACCGCGGTGATCTTCAAGGCGATCATCGGCTTCGTGGTCGCCCACTTCGTCCACAACATCCCGAGCAAGGGCCAGCGCAAGTGGCGCGGCATGCTCCTCGTGCCGTGGGTCATTCCGCCGGCCATGAGCACGCTCGCCTGGCTATGGCTGTTCGATCCGTCCTACAGCGCCATCAACTACCTGTTGGAGCCGCTCGGTATCGGCCGCATTCCCTGGACCGGCGAGGCCAACTGGGCACGTTTCTCGGTCATCCTGGTCAATGTGTGGATCGGCGCGCCGTTCTTCATGATCATGTACCTGGCCGCGCTGAAGTCGGTGCCGGAGCAGCTCTATGAGGCCGCCGCCATCGACGGCGCCACCTGGTGGCAGCGCATCTGGTTCGTGACCCTGCCGATGATGCGCAACATCATCGCCATCACCGCGCTGTTCTCTCTGATCGTCACCTTCGCGAACTTCGACATCGTGCGTGTGCTGACGGCAGGCGGTCCGCTCAACAGTACCCACATCTTCGGCACCTGGGCGTTCCGCGTCGGAATCGAGGGCGGCGACATACCGCTCGGCGCCAGCGTGTCGCTGTTCATGGTGCCGATCCTGGCGGTCGCCGCCACGTTCATCCTGCGCGACATCACCAAGCGGGGGAGCGAAGTCTGATGGCCAACGTCGCGATCACGGAAGGCGCCCCGACCCGCCCCAACTACGGCAGCATGAGCAAAGACCGGCGCTGGGCGCTGCGCTGGTCCTATTTCTTCCTCGTGCTGTTTGCGATCTTCTTCCTGATGCCGCCGATCTACATGCTGATCACCTCGCTGAAGACCAGCCAGGAGATCTCGGCGGCCGGGAATCCTTGGTGGATCTACAATCCGACGCTCGCCAACTACATCGAGCTGCTGACCCAGAACCACTACCTGATCTTCTTCCGCAACTCCGCGGTCGTGTCGGTCTGCGTCGTGGCCGTCACGATGCTGATCAGCGTCATTGCAGCCTTCGCCCTGGCGCGCATGAAGTTCTGGGGCTCGGCCACGCTCGCGACCGGCGTCTTCCTGACGTACCTGATACCGGAGACGCTGCTGTTCATACCGCTGTTCAAGATGTTCGCCTGGGTCAACGAGACCTTCGACATCCAGCTGATGAACCACTGGTGGACGCTGATCATCCTCTATCCGACGCTGACGGTGCCGTTCTGCACCTGGATCATGATCGGCTACTTCGCATCGATCCCCAAGGAACTGGACGAGGCGGCGCTCATCGATGGCGCCACCTGGACGCAGACGCTGACCAAGATCTTCATTCCGGTGGCGCTGCCCGGCATCATTGCCGCGACGATCTTCGCCTTCACCGTGTCGTGGGCGCAGTTTCTCTATCCGCTGGCCTTCACCACCTCGACGACGCAACTGGTGCTGCCGGTCGGCATCATCACGACCCTGATCAAGGGCGACGTGTTCAACTGGGGTCAGATCATGACCGGCGCGCTGCTGGGAGCAGCACCACCGCTCGTCATCTACGCCTTCCTCATGGACTATTACATCGCGGGTCTGACTGCCGGCGCGACCAAAGGGTAAGAGACAATGGCTCAAGTAACGCTGCGCAAGATCGTCAAGAAGTACGACGAAGTTCTTGCCGTCCGCGGCATCGACCTCGATATCCTCGACAAGGAGTTCATCGTCCTGGTCGGGCCTTCGGGCTGCGGCAAGAGCACGACCTTGCGTATGATCGCCGGCCTCGAGGAGATCAGCGGCGGCGACATCGCCATCGGCGGCCATGTGGTCAACGACGTGCCGCCGAAGGACAGGGACATCGCCATGGTGTTCCAGAACTACGCGCTCTACCCGCACATGAACGTCTACGAGAACATGTCGTTCGGGCTGAAGCTCAAGAAGACGCCCAAGGACGAGATCGACAGGCGCGTGAAGCAGGCGGCGCAGATCCTCGA
>CAMARK010000060.1 GCA_945860205.1 Reyranella massiliensis 521
TATGCATGAGAAGATGCGCCACTGGAGTGGCGCGCTCCCAGCAAGATTATGAGCCTGCCGACGGTGGGGAATCTATTCGTCGAATTAGCTCTTCTCGTCCGAGGCGCCTTGCCGGGCGGCCCGGCAGGGGCAAGATAGGGACCATGCCCAAAGCCAAACAACTCCGCCTCGGCGCCTTCATGCGCCCGGTCAGTATCCACACCGCCGCCTGGCGCTATCCCGGCGGCACGCCCGATGCCAACTTCAACCTCAAGGCGCTGGTGCAGTACGCCCAGACGCTGGAGCGCGGCAGGTTCGACGCCTTCTTCATGGCCGATCACCTGGCCGTGCTGAACATGCCGATGGCGGCGCTGAAGCGCAGCGCCACGGTGACGTCGTTCGATCCGCTGACGCTGCTGCCGGCGCTGGCCATGGTGACCAGGCATCTCGGCCTGATCGCCACGGCGTCCACCACCTTCGAGCCCGCCTATACCATTGCGCGGCGCTTCGCTTCGCTCGACCACATCAGCGACGGCCGCGCCGGCTGGAACCTGGTGACGACGTCGAACCCCGACGCGGCGCTGAATTTCGGCATGGACGACCAGATGCCGCACGCCGAGCGCTATGCCCGGGCGCGCGAGTATTTCGATGTCGTGACCGGTCTCTGGGATTCGTGGGCCGACGATGCCTTCATCCGTGATGTCGCGAGCGGCATCTACTTCGATCCCGACCGGCTCCATGTGCTCGATCACAAGGGCAAGTATCTGAAGGTGCGCGGGCCGCTCAACATCGGCCGTCCGGTGCAGGGCTGGCCGGTCGTGGTCCAGGCCGGCGCTTCGGATGCCGGCCGCCAGCTTGCCGCCGAGACGGCCGAAGTCGTGTTCGCTGCCGGCGGACCGATCGAAGCCGGCCGCGCCTTCTATGCCGACGTAAAAAGCCGGGCGGCCAAGGCCGGCCGCAACCCCGACCACATCAAGATCCTGCCCGGCGCCTTCACCATCATCGGTGAGTCGCTCGACGAGGCGAAAGAGAAGCGGGCGCGCCTCGATAGTCTGGTGAACTACGACAGCGGCATTGCCGCCGTGTCGATCGCGCTCGGCACCGATGCCCGCGCCTTCGATCCCGACAGACCGCTACCCACGGACATTCCGGAAACCGATGCCAGCAAGAGCGGCCGCGAGCGCGTCATGGCGTTGGCGCAGCGCGAAGGGCTCACGGTCCGCCAGCTCGCGGGCCGTCTCGGCGGCTATGGCGGACTCGCGATGATGGGCACGCCCAAGATGATCGCGGATCAGATGGAGGAGTGGCTGGTGACGGAAGCCAGCGACGGCTTCAACGTCATGTTCCCGTACCTGCCGGGCGGGCTCGACGACTTCGTCGACAAGGTCGTGCCCGAGCTGCAGCGTCGCGGTCTTTTCCGCCGCGAGTACGAAGGCAGGACGTTGCGCGAAAACCTCGGCCTGCCGCGGCCGGAAAATCAGTTTTTTCCGGCCGCTGGTCGCAAGGCTGCAGAGTAGTCGAGTTTAGTTGCGCGGGGCCGCCGGAGCAGCAGGAGCCGCGGGAGCAGCCGGAGCGGCGGCCGGCGGCGTGGCCGGGGCGCGGGGCTGCTCGATGGTGATGCTGGTCTTGTTGTCCGGTGTGGTGGCGATATTGGACCGGTTGCCCGGTACCCCGAACACGAAGTAGGCGCCGACGAGGGCTGCCACGACGAGGCCGCCGACGATGAAGTAGAGGCCGCCGCCGGTGGAACTGCCCGGCGTGACGTTGACGTTGGTGGGCTTGCGATCATAGACGGGCATCGAGAATCCCTTTCCTGCTGTTAAGCGGACCGAGGTCAACGTGCGATATTGCGAGGTGTTCCCTCGTGATAGTAAGCCGGTGACATGAGCTTTTGGATCGATACTGCCAGCGCCGACGACGTCGCCCGCATGGCCGAATGGGCGGCCGACGAGGGCTGGAACCCCGGCAACACCGATACGCTCGCCTTCCACGCCGCCGATCCCGGCGCTTTCCTGATCGGCCGCCTCGACGGCCGGCCCGTCGCCTGCATCTCGGTGGTGCGCTACGGCGCGGCACTCGGTTTCCTCGGTTTCTACATCGCCCGGCCGGAAGCCCGCGGCAAAGGCTACGGCATCCGGGTTTGGAATGCCGGCATGGCGCGGCTAAAAGGCCGCAATGTCGGCCTCGACGGGGTGGTGGCGCAGCAGCACAACTACAGGAAATCGGGTTTCAGGCTCGCCTGGAACAACATCCGCCACGAGGGGCCGCCCCCCCCCCTGCATCGTCCACCGCCGCGCCGCTGCCGGCCGGCGTTACCCTGGTCGATGCTCGCGCCGTGCCGTTCGACCTGATAGCCGCCTACGACCGGCGCTTCTTCCCGGAGGTCCGCGATTCCTTCCTGGCGCCGTGGATCGGCCTGCCGGAACGGACCGGTTTGGTGGCCATGAAGGATGGCGAACTGCAGGGCTTCGCGGTGATCCGCCCCTGTCGCGCGGCGTCGCGCATCGGGCCGCTCTACGCCGCCTCGCCTGGGATCGCGAGTGCGCTGGTGAGTGCGCTGGCGGTGAAGACCGGCGCGTCGGCCGTGGCCATCGACGTGCCCGACCGCAACAGGGCCGCCGTCACGCTCGCCGAACAGATGGGCCTGAAGCCTGCGTTCGAGACGGCGCGCATGTATACCGGCGCGGATCCGGTCGTCGACTATGCCGGCCTGTTTGGCGTGACGAGCCTGGAGCTGGGTTAGAGTCCTCTTCTGGACCGCGAGCCTCCGGCTCGCTCATGAATCCGAGCGAGCCGGAGGCTCGCGGTCCGGAAGATTACGTCGCCAGGGCCGCACTCACCGCGTCTTCGACGCGCTCCAGCCAGACGAACTCGAGCGCCTTGCGGACCTCGTCGGGAATCTCCTCGTAGTCGCGCTTGTTGCGCGCCGGCAGCATCACCCGCGTGATGCCGGCGGCGGCGGCGGCCACCACCTTCTCCTTGATGCCGCCCACCGGCAGCACCAGGCCGCGCAGGCTGATCTCGCCCGTCATGGCGGTGTCGCTCCGGATGGTCCGGCCGGTCAGCAGGGACGTGAGCGCCATGAACATGGCGACGCCGGCGCTGGGGCCGTCCTTGGGCGTGGCGCCGGCCGGCACGTGGACGTGGATGTCGCTTTTCTCGATCAGGCCGGCCTCGATGCCGAGCGCGGCCGCCTGTCCCTTGACCAGGGTGAGTGCCGCCTGGACGCTCTCGCGCATGACCTCCCCCAACTGGCCGGTCAGGATCAGCTTGCCGCCACCGGGCGTGAGCGCCGCCTCGATGAACAATATGTCGCCGCCGACCGGCGTCCAGGCGAGCCCTGTCGCCACGCCCGGCACGCTGGTGCGCATGGCGACGTCGTACTCGAACTTCAGCGGGCCCAGCAGCTTCTCGAGATCGGCGACACCGATATGGACCTTGGCCGCCGTGCCCTCGGCGATCTCGACCGCGACATGGCGCAAGGCGCGGCCGATCTCGCGTTCGAGGCCACGCACACCGGCTTCGCGCGTATAACCCGCGATGATTTGCCTGAGGGCTGCATCGTCGATCCCGGCCTGCTCGGGCTTGAGCCCGTTGGCCTCGAGCTGGCGGCGCACCAGGTAACGCTTGGCGATCTCGAGCTTCTCGCCGGCGGTGTAGCCCGTCAGCGAGATGATCTCCATGCGGTCGCGCAACGGGCCGGGGATGGTCTCCAGCATGTTGGCCGTGGTGATGAACACGATGCGGCTCAAGTCGAACGGCACATCGAGATAGTTGTCGCGGAAGGTGCCGTTCTGCTCGGGGTCGAGCACTTCCAGCATCGCCGACGACGGGTCGCCCCGCGCGCCGGAGCCCATCTTGTCGATCTCGTCCAGCATCATCACGCAGTCGCGCGAGCCCGCCTTGCGGATCGCCTGGATGATGTTGCCGGGCAGCGCGCCTATGTAAGTGCGGCGATGGCCGCGGATCTCGGCCTCGTCGTGGACGCCGCCCAGGCTGACGCGCGCGAACTTGCGGCCCATGGCGCGGGCGATCGACTGGCCGAGCGAGGTCTTGCCGACGCCGGGCGGGCCCACGAAGCAGAGGATCGGCGCCTTGCCCTCGGGGGCGAGCTTGCGCACCGCCAGGAATTCCACGATGCGCAGCTTGATCTTCTCCAGCCCATAGTGGTCGTGGTCGAGCACGCGGCGCGCCTCGGCGATGTCGATCGGCGGCGCCTCGGGCAGCGCCCACGGCAGCTCGATCAGCGTGTCGAGGTAGGTGCGGATCATGCCGTGTTCGGCCGCCGCATCGGGCGTGCGCTGCAGCCGGCGCAGTTCCTTGCGCGCGACGGTCTCGACCTCGGGCGGCATTTTGGCGTCGCCGATCGCCTTGTCGAGGTCGGCGATCTCCTGCTTGTTGCTGCCGTCCTCGCCCAGCTCGCGCTGGATCGCCGCCATCTGCTCGCGCAGCAGCATCTCGCGCTGGCGCGCGTCGAGCGAGGCCTTGGTCGACTGGCCGATCTGGTTGGAGAGCCGCAGAACTTCCAGGCGCTGCGCGAGCAGCGCCGAGACCTTGTCGAGGCGCGGCACCAGCTCGACCGTCTCAAGGATCTCCTGCTTCTCCGCCGGCTTGGAGTCGAGATAGGTCGCGGCGAGATCGGCCAGCGCACCGGCCGAGGCAGTTGCTTCGACGGTCTGGCGCAGTTCGGGCGGCACCTGCGGCAGCAGGTCCATGACCTCGCGGACCTGGCTCTGCAGCACGAGGAAGCGGGCCTCGATCTCCGGTCCGGCGCCCGGACTGGTGCCGGATGGCTCGACGACATGCAGGCCGCGCGCCAGCAGGAACGGATGGCCCTCGACGAACTCGGTGATGCGGAAGCGCTGCACGCCCTGGCAGATCACATGATGCGTGCCGTCGGGCGCCGTGACGTAGCGCACGATGTTGGCGACCGTGCCGATCTGGTGAAGATCGCCGGGCACGACTTCGCTCTTCTCCGGGTCGCGTTGCAGCACGACCAGGACCTGGCGCTGGTCGCGCACGGCCTGCTGGGCCGCGGCAACCGTCGCCGGCCGCCCCATCGCGAGCGGAAACACCATTTCCGGGAAGAGAACGAGGTTGCGCGTCGGCAGGACGATCAGCGCATCAGGGGGCAGCGCATCGGCCGGCAGTGGCGGAGTCGCGGACTGGCCCGAGGCCGTGGCGTTGGCGGTATTGGCATTCATGTCGTCGGGCGCGGTCATGGCCTGCTCCTCCGCGTCGAGCTCTTGGTCAGGCTGATCACCAGGCAGCCGTTGACCGAGGTCCGGCGCACGGACTCGTAGCGGCCGGCGGGCAGCGCGATGCGCCGCTCGAAGCGGCCCTGCGGCAGTTCCAGGCGATGGATGGTGGCGGTGCGCAGTTCGTCCGGCAGCACGCGCACACCCGAGACGACGAGCACGCCGTTTTCGATTGTGGCCTGCACCTGCTGGGCATCGACGCCGGGCAGGGCGGCCAGGATCAGAACCTCATCGTCGGTTTCCAGCATGTCGACCGGCGGCTCCCAGTTGGCGCCCTGGGCGGAGGTCTGCGGCCGGAACATCTGGCGATGGAGACGGTCGGCCTGCGCCAGCATGTGCAGCGCGTCCGACCACATCCAATCGCGGGGGTAGTTTCCAGCCATGCCCTAGATCTCCCTTTCCATGGGGGGAATATAGGGAGCGTTGGGCGTCTATGCAGGGGGAGAGGGGGATTTCGCAGATGCGCGCTTGCCAAAGCGTACCAATATTGATACATATCGGATGAGCGGGATATGAAAAGGCTGCCGGCTGCTTTTTATGCTCTGCCGTCGGGCCGGGAGCCGGTTCGGGATTGGCTCAAGGGGCTTGGCCGCGAGGACAGGAAGATCGTTGGAGAGGATATCAAGGATGTCGAATTCTCCTGGCCGATCGGAATGCCGCTCTGCCGCCCGTTCGGCGAGGGGCTGTGGGAAGTGCGCAGTGTGTTGAGCCAAGGGCGCATCTCCCGTGTGTTGTTTTGCATTCGAGGCGGCCAAATGGTGCTGTTGCATGCCTTCCTCAAGAAGACGCAGAAAACACCTGCCACCGACCGCCGTCTGGCCTTGAATCGGCTGAAGGAGATCGCATGAAGAAGAAGGGCCGCGTCGGATCGTCCTTCGACGACTTCCTGAAGGAAGACGGCATCTACGAGGAAGTGACCGCGCGGGCGATCAAGCGCGTTATCGCCCGACAGCTCGATGCGCTGATGCGGGAAAACCACCTCACCAAGACCATGCTGGCAAAACGCATGCAGACGAGCCGTGCCCAGCTCGATCGGTTGCTCGACCCGGACAACGAGTCGGTGACCCTGGGAACGCTCACCCGGGCGGCGCATGCCGTGGGGCGCCGGCTGCGGCTGGAGTTAATTTGAGGTGATGGGCGGGTGCTGCCCCGATCCGGGCGATCTGCTATTCCGGCGGCAGTCAGAAGGGATGAATGCCGTGAGCCACGACCGCATCGTTCTCGATCCGGCGATCCTTGCCGGCAAGCCGGTGATCCGCGGGACCCGCCTGTCGGTCGAGTTCATCATCGGCCTGCTCGCCGATGGCTGGAGCGAGGCCGAGATCGTCGAGAACTATCCCGGCATGGCTCATGACGACGTGTTGGCGTGCCTGGCCTACGCACGCGACAGGCTGCGGGACGAACGCATCCATCCCGGCGCCAGGTGACGATGCGCTGGCTGTGCAAGCCGTGCTGGCACTGCTAGCAGCCCGGCGAAATCCGCGAAGCTGATTTGCAAAACGCGATTCACAGGTTCAGCCGGATTCGCCCTATCTTTTCGATAAGTTGCCACGACGTGCGTAGTACGCGGGCCGCCCGGGTCTCCTGACCGGAGCGGCTTTTTCGTGGCCGGTGGCGTTCCGCCACCACGAACCTATGACCATGCCCCGCCCGGCGCGCCCGCCGGGTACGATCCCTGGAGGATGAGGGGCCGTCCCGCGGCCTGTACCCCGTATTGAGCCGAGAGTAGCAAGCAAAAGGCCGTCCCCGCCGACGACTGTCCGGCAGGTGGGGCGGACCGAGGTGCGGTCAACGCATCCGAGAGCTGATGAGACAGTCTTCTGCGGCCGCCTGAGGCGGGGCCGCAGGGTCGGATTCCCGCGAGGGCACAGGTGGGCGCTCAACCTGTGTCACAACATTTGTCTCAACTTGGTGTGACACTGGCCGTGCGCAGCACGGCCGGTGAGCGACAGGCCGCGGCTTGTAACCAAGCCGCCTTGCGCAGCAATGTCCGAAAGCGTCGACCGGTGCTGTACACAGCCTACCGAATCGCCGAACAGCGCCGCGATTCGGACCTGTCGCGACCGGACGTCGGCGCTGTGCGGCCGTTCTTGCCAGGCCGTTGATCGCGCTGGGCGATTCGCGCGGCGCGGCACACGCAGCGGCACACCTGGCGTGATTTCGCGGAACACTTCGTGTGCCGCTGCCGCCCCCGAAGCGGGGTCTTCTCAGCCGTTACGGCCGGGCACCAGCGCCAGCCAGAGCGAGATCACGGTCGAGGCGATGGCGGCAGCTTGTAGCCACGACAGCGGCTCGTGCAGGATCACGATGCCGCTCACGATCGCCACGATCGGGATGGCGATGGAGGAGAGCGCGGCGACCTGGGCGGGCAGGAGCTTGACCAGAGCGAACCAGGTGGCGGTGCCGAACGCCATCGGGATGGCGCCGGTGTAGAGCGTGGCGGCCAGCGCCTTGGCTGACGGCCAGTTGGGGGGCCAATGGGTCGGCAGGCCGTCGATCAGCAGCGCGCCCAGCGCAATCGGCGGCAGGCAGATCACGACCTGCCAGAAGGTGAGCGACAGTCCCATGCCCGGCCAGGCCGTGCGCTTGACGATGAAGGTGCCGACGGCCCAGCAGAAGCCCGCGAGCAGGCCCCAGAACAGGCCGGCCGGCGCCTGGGCGTAGTCGCGAAAATTAGGTGCCATCAGGGCCACGACGGCGGCGGCACCGATCGCAATGGCGGCCAGCAGGCGGGGCGTGAGGCGCTGGCCGAACACCAGGAAGCCCATCGCCGCCACCCAGAGCGGCATCGTGTAGGCCAGCACCGACGCGTGCCCCGACGGGATGTAGAGCACGGCCAGGGACGTCGCGATGTTCCACACGCCGATGTTCATGACGGAGGCCGCGACCAGCGCCGGCCATTTTCCCTTGGGCACGGCGAAGCTCTCGCCGCGCACCAGCAGGATCGCGAGCAGCATGACGACCGCGGTGGCCAGCACGACGGTGCGGAACGTCCACACCGGCATCTCGTCGAGGGCGATGCGGAACAGCGGCCAGTTGGTGCCCCACACGAGGGTGAGGGCGCCGAGCAGCGCCAGCACCTTGGGCGAAACGCTGGTCATGAAAACTCAGGCTTGATGTTCGTCCGGCGCCAGCAGGTAGCAGCCGTTGATGCGCCAGCTCCCGTCGGGCAGCTGCGTCATCGGATAGACGGCGGTGACGGGCCTTCCGTCGGGGCCGATGACATGGACCTTCTGGGCGATCTCGCCGTTCAGCTCGACGATCTCGCGGAAGTCGAAGACCCTTGGCCGATACACCGGCGGATAGCCCTGGCGCACCATCTCCATGAACACGCCGGGCTGGCCGAACATGCCCTGGATCATCGGCGAGGCATAACCGAAGGCGGCGTCGCCATCGTCGCGTCGGAAGGCCTCGAGCTGGCCCTGGATGACGTCGCGGATCGCCGCCTTGTCGGCGGGCGACACCGCAGGCTGAGCCTGCGCCGTCGCGCCGAGGCCGAGGATCAAGCCGAGGAGTGCCAGAAAACGAAAGGCCATGGCGTCAGCTTACGCCAAATCCCTCATCCTGAAAGTCCGACTCGAAATGAATGCAGCCAAAACAATAGATTACAAACGGGGCCGAAGCGCGGCGACGGTCGTTCCACCATATACCTCACCCTGAGGAGCGGCCCGCAGGGCCGCGTCTCGAAGGGTGGGAACACGCACCGCGCCTGGTGCCCATCCTTCGAGACGCACCGCTTCGCGGCGCTCCTCAGGATGAGGTAAGTGCTTGAAATGACTCATTTCATTTCCGGTCAGCCTCTGAGGAGCGCGCGCAGCGCGCGTCTCGAAGGATGAGGTGGTTGCCCTACTGCAGCGGAACGGGCCGCCGGCCGCCTGTCGTCGTCATCCGCTGGGCGCCGGGCGGGTTGCCGAGGCGGCCGAGGTTCACGCCGTAGGAGAGGGCCGCCAGGTTGGTGCGCTCGCGGGCGAGAAAGCCGTTCTCGCGGCCGATCTGGGCGTTGAGGTCGCCGATCAGCCGGTCGATCTGCTGCATCGAGCGCGTGGTCTCGCTCTCGATGGCGCGCAGGTTGCGGTGGTCCTCGTCGACCGCGCCGCCGACGGCGAAGGTCGCGCGGATGTTCTCGAGCAGGTAGCCCGCGACCGAGGCCTGGGTCGTCACCTGGCTCGCCAGCGAATTCAGTTGGCCGACGCCCAGGGTGGCGTCGTCGAGCTTGGCTTGCGCGGCGTTCCACTGGTTCACCAGCTCGGGATTGCCCGGCGTCGTGCCGGTCTGCAGGCGCGAGGTGATGCCGTTCACGAGGCCACTGTAGGCGGCGGAGTCGCTCGAAAGCCGGCTGCGCGTCGCATTGAGCTGCGCCTGCTGCTGCGAGATGCCGTTGGCGAGGGCGGCCTGGTCGGAGCGCAGCTGCTGGATGCGCTGCTTGACGGTCTGCGTGCCGGTCTGGCTGATCGCCGGATTGGATGATGGCGGGCTGACGGAAGGCGCAAAAACGCTCCCCTCAGTGCATCCGCTCAAAACGACCGCCGCCAAGAGAAGCACGGATCGTTGGACTCTTAGCGCCATCGTTGGCCTCGAAACTGCCCTGGCATCATCAATTGGGTGCCTCCACATCGGCCGCCCATAGACGGGCCGCTCGATTCGGGGCACCAGCCCCCAAATCCAGATGCCTGTGATGCTACTTGAAAGCAAGGGAAACCGACAAGCGGCGATTTCTTAGGCAACAGAGGCACTTGGCGCATATTGTGCACTCTTTCGCGACCGTCCCCCATGCTTGCAACGGGGGGACAGTTTCATTAGGGTGCCCGCCTTCTTGCCGGGCCCCTCGCGGGAGGGGATCGGCCGTGCGCCCGTAGCTCAACTGGATAGAGCATCTGACTACGAATCAGAAGGCTAGGAGTTCGAATCTCTTCGGGCGCGCCATTCTTTCATTCGATGCGAAGCAACGAGGCCGGCGTTCAGACGCCGGCCTTGTTCGTTCACGGGCCAGAGCACACAGGGCAGAACAGAGGGTTCGATCATGTCTTCCATCCAGCGAGTGATCCTGATCACCGGCGCGTCCTCCGGCATTGGCGCGGCGACGGCCCGCGCTCTTGCCGCGCCGAACACGGTCCTCGTTCTGCATGCCCGAAAGAACCTGAGCGGCGCGGAGAAGGTCGGCGATGTCGTGCGTGGTGCCGGCGCTGAAACATTGATCCTCGAGGGCGACCTCAGCCAGCCGGGCACGGCCCAGCGCCTCGTCGAGGAGACCGTGGCCAGGTTCGGCCGGCTCGACGTGGTGGTCAGCAATGCAGGCTTCGCCGACCGCCGGCCGATCGGGGAGGTCGATCGCGCCGCGTGGGACGCCAGCCTCGCGTCCATGACCTCGGCCTTTTACGAATTCGCGACCGCGGCCAAGCCGTGGCTGATCAGGGCCGGCACGGGGGGCCGCATGGTCGGCGTGTCCTCCTTCGTGGCGCACGCCTTTGCCCGCGGCCTGCCGAGCTTTCCCGTCTCGGCCGCGGCCAAGGCCGGCGTCGAGGCGCTGGCCCGGGCCTTCGCCGTCGAGATCGCGCCGTCGGGCGGCACCGTCAATTGCGTGGCGCCGGGACTGATCGAAAAGGACGCCGGCGCCCACGTCGCCCTGTCGCTCGCCCGCATGCAGGAAATGAGCGCCCTGGTGCCGATGGGACGCTACGGCAAGCCGGCCGAGGTCGCGGCCACGATCGCCTTCCTGTGTTCGCCGGCGGCCAGCTACATCACCGGCCAGACGATCCACGTGAACGGCGGCGTGACGCTGTAGGGACGGTTTTATCGACACGAGGGTGTCGGCAAAGTCCGGTCATTCGCGCGCCGGATCAAGGGTTTGGCCAGAGGGCCGTGTTTTTCCGACATTCAGGCGTCGGAATAGCGCGTCAGGTGCCGAGCGAGCGCACCAGCGCCACGACGTCGATGCCCTTGGCGTCGATGCCGAACCATTCGAGGTAGAGCGGGATCTGGTGATCGAGCATGTGACGGCCGTGATGGATCCGCCGGCCGTGCGTGCGGGCGCGACCGAGCAGGGGCGTCTCGACCGGACTCATGATGACTTCGGCCACCAGCGTGGCGGAATCGAGGGTGACCGGGTCGAACGACAAAGGATCGCCGGGACGCAGCCCCAGGGGCGTGGCGTTGATGGCGATGTGGATGCCCTTGGGAGGTGTCGCCACCTCCGCCACCGGCACGTCGGGATAGTGGCGCAGCAGGCGATCGATGGCGATTTCCGCGCGCTCGGCATCGATCTCGGTGACGAGCAATCGTCCGACACCTGCCTCGCAAAGGGCGGCGGCGATGGCGCCGCCGGCGCCACCCAGGCCGACCAGCCAGACGCTGGCGCCGCGCACGCGATGGCCCTGCGCCTCGAGCCCGCGCACGAAGCCGGTGCCGTCGACGATGTCTCCGGCCAACACGCCGTCGGGGTCGCGCCGCACCAGGTTCACGCTGCCCGACGCCTCGGCGCGCCGGGTCGTGCGGCCGAGCAGCGGCAGGATGCCGGTCTTGTGCGGGATGGTAACCGTGAAGCCGCCGAGATTGCGCATCCTGGCGAGCGCTTCGAGCATCACCGGCAACAGATCGGCGGCGCCGTCGAATGGCAGCCAGACGGCGTTGGCGCCAACTGCGGCGAAGACCTGCGGCATGATTCCGGTCATGCGCAGTTGGCGGATGGGATTGCCGATCGTGCCGTAGAGCCGCGTGGCGCCGTTGATCGGGAAGAGGCCGGTGAAGACGGGTGGTTCTGCCGAGGTCATGTTGCCCCAAAAAGAAAGCGGCGGGACTTGGGGTCCCGCCGCTGATCTTGGCCGCGCCGGAGGCGAAGCGCTAGAGATGCTTCAGCACGTATTCGGCTGCGGACACCTCGAAGGCGCCGGGCTTTTCGACGAACAGGTGCTTGATGACGCCGTTGTCCACGACCATGGCGTAGCGCTGGCTGCGCGTGCCGAGGCCGAACTTCGAGCCGTCCATGGTGAGGCCCATGGCGGTGGTGAACTCGGCATTGCCGTCACCCAGCATCATGACCGAGTCACCGGCCTTCTGATCCTTGCCCCAGGCGCCCATCACGAACGCGTCGTTCACGGAAATACAGGCAATGGCGTCGACGCCCTTTGCCTTCAGCGCAGCTGCTTCGGCCACGAACCCGGGCACGTGCTTTGCTGAACAAGTGGGGGTGAATGCCCCCGGCAGCGCGAAGGCGACGACCTTCTTGCCGGGCGCAAAAATCTCTTCGGTGGTGATCGCCTTGGGGCCTTCCGGGCCCATCGTGCGCAACGTGGCGCTCGGCACCTTGTCGCCAACTTTCGCCATTCTTCCGCTCCTTCAAATGCCGCCCTAGATGGCGGTTTTTACGACCGGCGGACCCTAGGCCGCAGCCTCTGGTTTGTCCATGCACGGCAGCGGTTCCGATCGCCGCGCCTTGACCTTTGACCGGACAATCCCCATGGATTTGAGAGAACATATCGTCATGCCCGGGCCCACCTCCCCCGCCGCCTCGTTGGTTGGCCGCTTCCTGGTTGCCGCGCCGTCCATGCCGGACGAGCGCTTCCGCAAGAGTGTGGTCTTCGTCTGCAAGCACGACGACGACGGCGCGCTGGGCATCATCGTCAACAACAGCGTCGACGACCTGCCGCTCGGCCAAGTCTACAAGCAGCTCGGCATCGACGTGCCGACGGACGAGGCCGAACGGCCGGTGCTGTTCGGCGGGCCGGTCGAGACGTCGCGCGGCCTGGTACTGCATTCGGCTGACTACAAGCGCGACGAGACGCTGCTGATCGACGGCGGCATGGCGCTGACGGCGTCGCTGGAAATCCTCAAGGACATGGCGGGCGGCAGCGGTCCGCAACGGGCGTGGCTGGCGCTGGGACATTCCGGCTGGGCGCCGGGCCAGCTCGACCGCGAGATGCAGGACAATGCCTGGCTGGTGGTCGATGGCGACGCCGAACTGGTGTTCGACGCCGACTTCGCCGCCAAATGGCAGCGCGCCCTCGATCGCCTGGGCGGCAAGGGCGGCCTTGGCGGTCGCTTCGATCCGGCCTCGTTCTCCCATCAGACTGGGCGCGCCTGAACTGGCTGCGCCCGAGGGCGCACCAGATGTGCGATTTGCGGCTCCCGATTGCGCTTACATTCCCCAGGCGAACAGGCTTATAGGCGACTTACGTCTTCGCAAACCTCCCTTTGCGAGAGACGTGCGTACCCGGGACGCCTTCGCTTCCTTCTAAACCCCTTGGAAGCGCGGGCGTCCCGAAGTTTTTTGGCCCGAAGTTTTTGTAAAGTCCGCTACTCGGCCGCAGTCGCCTGGACGGTGGGCTGGCGGTAGGCCTGAAGCAGGCTCGCCTCGCGCTCCTTGGCCGTCTTCACGTTCTTGTCCTTGACGTGGCCGAAGCCGCGCATGGTTTCCGGCAGCGCCGCGATCTGCAGTGCCAGCGCATGATTGTTCTGGTCCAGCGTGGCGAGCAGGGTCTCGACGGTGGCCTGGTACTCGCCGATCAGCCGGCGTTCCATTCGGCGCTCAGAGGTGTAGCCAAAGACGTCGAGCTTGCCGCCACGCAGGTGCTTCATCGAGGCAAGCAGGCGGAACAGGGGCATCACCCAGCCGCCATACTCGCGCTTCTTGAGCTCTCCCGTCGTCGGGTCGCGATCGGCGAACAGCGGCGGCGCGAGATGGAAGGTGAGCTTGTAGTCGCCCTCGAACTGCGCTCCCAGCTTCTTCAGGAAATCGCCGTCGCTGTAGAGACGGCCGACCTCGTACTCGTCCTTGTAGGCCATCAGCTTGTAGAGCGACTTGGCCACCGTCTCGGCGAGCCCGCTGCGCCCACGCGCCTTGTCCTTTTCCGCCCCCGCCACCTTGTCGACGAAGGTGCGGTAGCGCTCGGCATAGGCCTTGTCCTGGTAGGCGGTCAGCAGTTCGACCCGTTTGGCGACGATGTCCGTGAGCGTGCGCGCCACCTGCTTCTCGATCCGCAGCGTCGGCTTGGCGGCAGCCTGCACGGCCTTGAGATTGTGGGCGGCAAGCCGGCCCCAGTCGAAGGTGCGCTTGCTCGACTCCACCGCCACGCCGTTCAGCTCGATGGCGCGCATCAGCGCTTCGAGCGACAGCGGGACCAGTCCCTTCTGCCAGGCATAGCCCAGCATGAAGAGGTTGGTGGCGATCGAATCGCCCAGGATTGCGGTGGCAAGGCCGGTGCCGTCGACGAAGGTCGACGCCTCTTCGCCCGCGGCGTCGCGGATCGACTTCATCATCGATTCGGCGCCGAGATCCATGTCGCCGTTCAGCACGAAGGCCGCGACCGGCTGCATGTAGCCGTTGATGACGGCCTGCGTGACGCCCTGCTCGATGCGCGACAGCGCCGCCGGCGCCGCGGCCACGACCATGTCGCAACCCAGGATGAGGTTGGCGCCGCCGGCCGCGATACGCACCGCGTGCAGATCCTCGGGCTTGGGTGCCAGCCGGATGTGGCTCATCACCGCGCCGTTCTTTTGCGCGAGGCCGGTGAAGTCGAGCACGGTGCAGCCCTTGCCCTCGAGATGCGCCGCCATGCCGATCAGGGCGCCCACGGTAATGACGCCGGTGCCGCCGATGCCGGTGACGAGGATGCCGTAGGCTTCGCTAAGTGGCCGCAGCGTGGGCAGCGGCAGCGAGGCGAAGGGATCTTCCTGCACCACCTTGAGCTGCGGGCGCGCTGCCTTGCGGACACCGCCGCCATGCACCGACACGAAGCTCGGGCAGAAGCCGTTCACGCAGGAGAAGTCCTTGTTGCAGTTGCTCTGGTCGATCTGGCGCTTGCGGCCGAGCTCGGTCTCGAGCGGCTTCACCGAAACGCAGTTGCTCTTCTCCGAGCAGTCGCCGCAGCCTTCGCACACCGAGTCGTTGATGAATACGCGCTTGGCGGGATCGGGAAAGGTGCCGCGCTTGCGGCGGCGGCGCTTCTCGGCGGCGCAGGTCTGGTCGTAGACCAGCACGGTGAGGCCGGGGATCTCGCGCAGCTCGCGCTGGACGGCGTCGAGGTCGTCGCGATGGCGGACCGTGACGCCCTCGGCGAAGCCGGGGTTCATGCCGTACTTGTCGGGCTCGTCGGTCACCACCACGACACGCCGGGCGCCTTCGGCGGCGACCTGCTTGGTGATCTCGGGCACGTTCAGTGGCCCGTCGTGCGGCTGGCCGCCGGTCATGGCGACGGCGTCGTTGAACAGGATCTTGTAGGTGATGTTGACGCCGGCGGCGCCGGCCTGGCGGATCGCCATCAGCCCGGAGTGGTAATAGGTGCCGTCGCCGAGATTCTGGAAGATGTGCTTGTCCGACGTGAACGGTGCCTGGCCGATCCACGCCACGCCTTCGCCGCCCATGTGGCTGATAAGCGCCGTCCGCCGCTCGGGCATCCAGATCGCCATGCCGTGGCAGCCGATGCCGGCCATGGCGCGGCTGCCTTCAGGCACCTTGGTCGAGGTGTTGTGCGGGCAGCCGGAGCAGAAGAACGGCGTGCGCGCCACTTTCGGCGGCGGCGCGTTCAAAAGCTTTTCCTTGGCTTCGAGGCGCGCCAGGCGCTGGTTGAGCTCCGGCGATTCACCGCCGTGCTTCATCAGGCGGCCGGCGATCACCATGGCGACGCCGGTCGGCGACAGCTCGCCTTCGCTCGGGAAGATGATGCGGCCGTTCTCGTCGGTCTTGCCGATGACCAGCGGACGCTCGCTGGCCGGCAGGTTGTAGAGCAGGCGGACGAGCTGATCCTCGAGATTGGAGCGCTTCTCCTCGACGACAATCACTTCCTCGAGGCCATGGGCGAAACGCTTGGCGCCTTCGGGTTCCAGGGGCCAGGTGACGCCCACCTTGTAGAGGCGGATGCCGAGCGCCCGCGCACGCTCGTCGCTGATGCCGAGATCTTCCAGCGCCTGGCGCGTGTCGAGATAGGCCTTGCCGGTGGTCATGATGCCGATCCGCGCCCTGGTGCCTGACTGGGGCGGATCAATGACGGTTTTGTCGAAGCCGTTGGCACGCACAAAAGCCTTCACGGCATCCATCTTGGGGCCATGCAGGCGACGCTCCGCCTCGAGCGGCGGATCGGGGTTGCGGATGCCGAGGCCGCCCGGCGGCAGCTGGTAATCCGTCGGCAGCATGATCTTGATGCGCTCGGGGTCGACCCATACCGAGGCGCCAGATTCGACTGTCTCGGAAATCGCCTTGAATCCGACCCAGCAGCCCGAATAGCGCGACAGGGCAAAGCCCAGGATGCCGAAGTCGAGATATTCCTGGACGTTGGCCGGATTGACGACCGGGATCATGGCGGCCGCAAACACCTGCTCGCTCTGGTGCGGCAGGGTCGAGGACTGGCAGCCGTGATCGTCACCCGCCAGCGCGATGACGCCGCCGTGCGGCGAGGTGCCGGCGGCATTGCCGTGTTTCAGCACGTCCATCGAGCGATCGACGCCTGGGCCCTTGCCGTACCAGATGGAGAACACGCCATCGACGGTGGCGCCGGGGAAGAGATTGACCTGCTGGCTGCCCCACACCGACGTCGCCGCGAGGTCCTCGTTGAGGCCCGGCTGGAAGTGGATGTTGTTTTCCTTGAGGTAGCGCTTGGCCGTCCAAAGCGCGTTGTCGTACATGCCGAGCGGCGAGCCGCGATAGCCCGAGATGAAGCCACCGGTGTTGAGGCCTGCGGCCAGGTCGCGCTGGCGCTGCATCATCGGCAGGCGCACCAGCGCCTGGATGCCGGTGAGATAGACGCGGCCCTTGTCGAGCCGGTAGCGATCCTCGAGGGCGTAGTCGCCGAAAACGAGTGGAACGGACGTGACGGCGGTGCTCATCGCGGAAGGCCCTCCGGTGCGGCGGCGTAAACGGGCGTTTATCCGTGCTGAGCATAGCGGCCCGGCCTATCTGGGGGGAAGACCGCAGGTCTCTCTGGGAGGGCTGAATTTCGCATCCTTGTGAGGCGCCGACCGTTATTGGCACAGGTCGTAATCTCGGGAGGGCGTCATGGCCTATAAAACGATCTTGGTGCACTGCGACGGTGGGCGGGGCATGGAAGCGCGCCTGAAGCTCGCCGTCAATCTGGCGGACCGCTTTGACTCCCATGTCGTCGGCCTGCACGTCCGTCAGCGATTTCACGCGCCGGCGTTCACCGACGCCGATATCGCGATGGACGCCCTGTACAGGACCTACGAGGCCACCGCGAAAGCCGAGGAGGCCGCAGCGGCGAGCGTCTTCCGAAAGGTGGTCGGGACCAAAGGCCATTCCAGTGAATGGCGCGTGATCGATCGCCATGCCGACGACGAGGCGTTGTCCGGCCGGGCTCGCTACGCCGATCTCGTGATCGTGGGCCAAAGCGATCCGGACGCGCCGACCATGGCGCCCCCGGACCTCGCCGAGAACGTTGCCATGACGAGCGAACGGCCGGTGCTGGTCGTGCCGCACGTCGGTGTGATGAAGCCGCCGGGCAAGACCGTGATGTTGTGCTGGAACGACAGCCGCGAGGCGGCGCGGGCGGCGACGGGCGCCCTGCCGCTGCTCGCAGCGGCCGACAAGGTCATCGTCCTGCTCATCGATCCCGCCAATGGGGCCGATCGGGAAGAGCTGGGCATCGACATCGCCGAATGGCTGGCTCGCCACAGCGTGAAAGTGACGGTCCAGCGCGATAGCGCCGCCGGGTCAGACGTCGGCGGCGTGATCCTGTCGCGCGCCGCCGATCACGATGTCGATCTCATCGTGATGGGCATCTACGGACATTCGCGCATGCGCGAGATGGTGCTGGGTGGCGCCAGCCGCACGCTGCTGGCGAGCATGACGGTGCCGCTCCTCATCGCCCACTGACGGTTTGCGTCAGTTGGTCGGCTTCTTGCCGGCCTTGTAGTTGGCCACCGCCGTCTTGAGCAGGCGGTACTCGTTGCAGCCGAACACGCAGAGCGAGTCGAGGCGTGCCAGATGCTGCTCGGCCTGGGCCGGCTGGTCGAGCATCAGATAGGCTTCGCCGATGTACTCGTGCGCCCCGAGATGCCGGGGATCGATGGCGAGCGCCTGCTGGTAGTACTGCAGCGAGCCGTTGGCATTGCCGGACTTGCGCGTGGCGAAGCCCATCAGGTTGTAGGCATCGGCATTCCTGGGATCCTTGGCCACGACCTGCTGCAGGAGGGGCAGCGCGTTGGCATAGTCGCGGCCTTCGATCATCGCCTTGGCGCGCGTATAGTTGGGATCGGCGGGCTTGGCAGCGGGCTGCTCCGCGCCGCCGCCACCGCCGGCAGCGAAGGCGCTGGCCGTGAGGCCGAAGCTGAGAGCGGCGATGACGGCGACTAGGGTCGAACGCATGGTGTACCTCCTGATGCGGCGGATTCTTGCCCAGCGGCTGCCGGGGGCAATGAAAATCTTATGACATTGCCGTGAGATCGGCGGCGCTCTTGAACGCGCGCACGGCCAGCCGGCCCTGGCGCCCCCGGATCTCGACGTCGTGGCGGGGGGCTGTCTCCAGGGCCGAGCCGGCGCGGTCCAGCAGTTCCTGCGACACGACGAGCTCGGCGCCGAATTCCTTGGTCAGGGCCTCGAGACGGCTGGCCGTATTGACGGTATCGCCGATCGCCGTGATCTGGGCCGCGCGCTCGTAGCCCATTTCTCCGACGATGGCCGGTCCGGCATGCAGACCGATGCCGATGCGCAAGGGCAGGTCGAGGTCGCCCGACATGGCCTCGTTGAGATCGTCGAGGGCAAGCGCCATGCGCCGCGCGGCATCGAGGGCCTGCTGGCACGCCGTCTGGGGATCGCTGGTGAGACCGAAGATCGCCATCACGCCGTCGCCGATGAACTTGTCGACCCGGCCGCCGGCCGCCTCGATCGCCTGCCCGGTCGCGCGGAAATACCGGTTGAGCAGGAACACCACGTCGTAGGGCAGCTTGCCCTCGGAGATCGAGGTGAAGCCGCGGATGTCGGCAAACAGGATGGCGACGTAGCGCTCGCCGCCATGGGCCTGCGGCTGGCGGCGATAGGCCTCCACCGGGCCGGCCGATGCCGGCAGCAGCGGCGTCACCCGGTAGCGGCCCGGCGGCGGCCGAAGCTGGCAGGCAAGGCGCACATTGTCCGGCGCGCCGATGCGGGAGAGCACCTTCTGCTCCTCCGCCGAGGGCGGCGGCAGCTTGGCCCGATCCTCGCCGCCGATGCGCACCCGGCAGGTCGAGCAGCGGCCGCGCCCGCCGCAGACCGAGGCATGCGGAATGCGGGCGATGCGGCTCATCTCCAGGACGGTGAGGCCCGTGGCATGCGACGCCGACCGCCGTTCGCCGTAGCTCAGGTGGACGACGCCGCCGCGGCGCTCCCAAAGCGTGCGTGCCGGGCGCGCCAGCAGCATCAGGACGAGAAGGCCGAGCGCCGTGAACAGAAGCGCATCCGCGATCGAATAGAGCGTGGCGATCTGGGCCGCCGTCGGCACGCGCACGCGGGCAAAGAGTTCATTGAGGAAGCCCGGCTGCTGGGCCAGTTCGGCGACATCGCGGAGCGCTATGCCTGCGCCGGCAATGCCCGCGATCGGCATCAGCAGGGCGAAAGCGTAGAGTACCGGCAGCCAGGGGCGGTACCACGGCCGCAGACGCAAGGCGAAGTGCAATCCGATGCAGGCATGCAGCCAGACGACGAGGGGCAGCGAGAACTGACGGACAATGCCCGGCCAGCCGCCGTCGACAAGCGATCCGAGTACCCAGGGGTAACCCGCCTCGACATTGTAGAGTTCGTGGGCGATGCGCGTGCCGACGACATGGATTGTGCCCAGCGGCACGATCAACACGCCCAGGATCCACTGCGACCATTCCCAGCGCGACAGCCTGAGCGTCCGCCGCCGGTAGAGCGACCATAACGCCAGGCAAAAATGCGTGAGCAACGCGCCGTAGAGGAATATCTGGCCGAGCGGGTTGTGCCAGATGAAGACGAACCAGATCCGGCCGGCTTCCAGCACGCGCAGCGAGATCAGACCGAGCGCGTGATTGAGCAGATGCGTGACAACGTAGAAGAAGAGGACGTAGCTCGACCAGAGGCGGATACGTCCGGCCATGATGCTATCTCAGCAGCGGCAACACTGCTTCGGGCGGCCGGCCGATCGCGGCGCGGGCGCCCGCCACCAAGATGGGCCGCTGCAGCAGGATCGGGTGGGCGGCGATCGCTTTGACGATATCGGCCTTGCCGAGAGCGGTCTTCTTCTTGCCGAGCGCCTTGAACTCCGCCTCGCCGTCGCGGATCAGCGTGTGCGCATCGCCGCCGACGAGATCGATCAGCTTCTCGACCTCGGCCTTGCTCGGCGGCTGCTTGAGATAGTCACGGATCGCGGGCTCGACGCCCTTCTTGCGAATGAGCTCGAGGGTCTCGCGCGATTTGCTGCAGCGTGGATTGTGCCAGATCGTGATCGTCATAGAAGAACCATGGCCGGGCGGTCAGCCTTCGTCCAGCGCATCGGGCGTGGCGGCATCGACGACCTTGCGGGCGATGTCGTAGGCGAAGCCGGCGCGGGCCATGGTGGCGAGATCGCGCAGGCGATGGTCCGCGCGGTGCTCGGTGAGACGATAGGGGCCGAGCCGGCGGCGGCGGGCGAGGGCAGCCGCCGCTCGCCATTCGCGCTGTGCGGGCGTCACGTCCAGTTCGATGTCGAGGCCCTGCATCGCATCGTCGAGTGTTCCGCCGTCGACGCCGGCCATCTTCAGTTTCTGCCGGGTGACCCGGCTCGACGTGCCGCGCCGGTGCAGCGCGCGCGCCTTGGTCTGGGCGAAGGCCTTGTCGTCGATCACGCCGGCATCAACGAATTTCGCGACCACCGTTTCGATCGCCTGCTTGACGTTGTCCATGATCGGCGCGTCGAGCATCTTGGCCTTGGCGACGCGTCTGTTCAGGACGCGGCGCAGGCCTTCGGCGGTGCTGGGGTAGCGTTCGAGGTAGAAGGCCGCGGCGTTCTGGAGATATTTCGCGGTGATCGGACGTGCGACCCGTTTCACCATTCAGCCCCGCAGCGGAATGCCGACCATCGCTTCCAATTCAGCGATCGCCTGGTCGGGATCGCCGACTTTGATGGTGCGCATGCCCATGGCGCGCGCCGGCTTCAGGTTGATGCCGAGATCGTCGAGGTAGATGCAGCTCTCCGGCGGCACATCGAGCAGCTCGCAGGCATGGCGATAGATGAGCGGGTCGGGCTTGCGCAGGCCAAGCTTGCTCGATTCCACGACATGCTCGAACAGCGTCATGATGTCGGCAACGGCCTGGGCCTTTTCCGGGCTGCGCGCCATGCCCGGGCCTTCGCCGGCCTTCATGTTGTTGGTGATACAGGCGACGCGAAAGGCCGCCTTGCAGCGGCGGAGCGCCTCAACCATCTGCGGCCGAATGTCGCCGCTTATCGACTGCAGGACCCGCCAGCCGTCGAGCTTGTGGCCCTGCGCCAACGCTTCGGCTTCGAACAGGTCGACGAAGCCCGCGAGGGAGACCTCGCTCCGTTCCATCTTTGCCCAGGCATTTGTATCGGGATTGCGCGCATTCAGGCTGCGGATGAAATCTTTGGGAAGGCCGGCCTCGGTTTCGTAGCGGCGGAAGGCCTCGAAGGGGCTGCTCAGGATGACCCCGCCGAAGTCCCAGAGGACTGCGCGCGGGGAATTTGCATGGCTCGTATTCATGGCGGTGCGACGGTCTTTACCTTGTTCCTGCCCTACTCGGCGCCTATCTCATGCCCTCCATAGGCGACGGCTTGGCTATTGGCCACCGATTGCCTCACTCCGGTTTAGGAACACGGAAATGAGCGAAGCAGCCTTTGCAGGGCGCGGCGATGCCGTGGCGCATAACGACGAAGCAGGAACGACCAAAGTGGTTCATCGCGACGGCCGCAATCGACGCGCCGTCGAGACGCGCCGCAAGGTGATCGCGGCCGCCAAGGCCATGATTTCCGAGACCAGCACGGCCCCGACGGTCGTGGCTGTCGCCAGGCGGGCAGATGTCTCCGTCCGGTCGGTTTTTCAGCATTTTGGTGATGTTGAGTCACTTTTCGTGACCGTCATGGATTCCATCCGGCAGGATCTCGTCGTGCCGCCGGTGGGCTCGAACGACCGTCCCCTGACTGTGCGCATCGCGTCGGTGGTGCAGGGCCTGGCCGAAGTCTTTGACAAGATCGTGCCCTTGCGCGTCGCCGCCGGGCAGTTCGCCGGTCATCCGGCGCTGATCGAGCGTGGGCTGGCGTCCAAGCGGGAGTTGCGTGCCGCCACTTTCGAGGCGTTCGCGCCCGAGTTCGGCGTGCTGAGCGAGCAGGCCCGCGAGGAACTGGCCGACGCCATCGGCGCGGCCCTGTCCCTCGACGCCTGGGTCGTGCTGCGCCGCCGGGATGGCCTCAGCTTCGAGCGGGCGACGGCCGTTTGGCGGCTGACATTGACGGCGCTTCTGGCACACCGCTTCGCCGCGCCGGCCGCGGAATAGCTTCCCCCCGCTGGCCTTGCTGGTCCCAATTGACTTGTCGATTGGGATCAGTGACTTAGGGGCCCCTGTCCGGACATTCCAGCGCGGCAAATGGCGACCAGCCAGCTTCATGAGGACTTTTCGCGAGAGGAGCACGTCCAGGCGGGCTCCGATCGTGGTTTCGGGTTCGTTTTCGCGGGCGTCTTCGCCATCGTGAGCGCGATCTCGCTGTGGCGGAGCGGTGCTGCCTGGCATTGGGCGCTGCCCCTGGCGGCTGCCTTCCTGCTGGTGGCGCTGGTCTATCCCCGCCTGCTCGGCCCGCTCAACCGGCTGTGGCTGAAGTTCGGGCTGCTGCTCTACAAGGTCATGAACCCGCTCATTCTCGGCCTGCTGTTCTTCGTGACCATCATGCCGATCGGCCTGGTCATGCGGGCGTTCGGCAAGGATTTCCTGCGGCTGCGGCTCGACGGCAATGCCAAGAGCTACTGGATCGACCGCACCCCGCCGGGCCCGCCGCCGCAATCCATGCGCAACCAGTTCTGATCTCGAAAGGATCGAGGAAATGGGCTCCATCATCGTCGAACTCTGGGCCTTCATGCGCGAGCGCAAGAAGTTCTGGCTGTTGCCGATCCTGATCATGATGGTGATCTTCGGCGGCCTGATCGTGCTGACCAAGGGTTCGGCGATCGCTCCCTTCATCTACACCCTGTTCTAGGCGGGCCTGAGGCGTCGCATGCGGGTCCTCGGCATCTCGGCCTACTATCACGACAGCGCTGCCGCGCTGATCGAGGACGGCCACCTCGTGGCCGCGGCGCAGGAAGAGCGCTTCACCCGCAAGAAGCACGACGCGAACTTTCCCGAGAAGGCGATCGAGTACTGCCTCGGCCGCTCCGGCATCAAGCTCGCCGACGTCGACTATGTCGCTTTCTACGACAAGCCGTTCCTGAAGTTCGAGCGCCTGCTCGAGACCTACCTCGCTTACGCGCCGCGTGGCTTCACCTCCTTCCGCATGGCCATGCCGCTGTGGCTGAAGGAGAAACTCTTCCAGAAGATCCTGCTGCGCGACGAGATGAAGAAGTGGCAGCCCGACTTCGACTGGCAGAAGCGCCTGCTGTTCGGCGAGCATCACCAGAGCCATGCCGCCTCGGCGTTCTTTCCCTCGCCGTTCGAGGAAGCCGCCGTCCTGACCATGGACGGCGTCGGCGAGTGGGCCACGACGTCTCTCGGCTACGGCAAGGGCAACAGCCTGGAAATGCTGAAGGAGTTGCACTTCCCGCATTCGCTGGGGCTGCTCTATTCGGCCTTCACCTACTACACCGGCTTCAAGGTCAATTCGGGCGAGTACAAGGTCATGGGTCTCGCACCCTATGGCGAGCCGCGCTTCAAGTCCCTGATCCTCGACAAGATCGTCGACCTCAAGGAAGACGGCACCTTCCGCCTCGACCAGAGCTACTTCGACTATTGCACCGGCCTGCGCATGACGAACGACAAGTTCGCCGATGTGTTCGGCATCAAGACACGCAAGCCCGAGGAAGAGCTGACGCAGATCCATATGGATCTCGCCGCCTCGGTCCAGGCCGTCACCGAGGAGATCGTGCTCCGTCTCGGCCGCTCGGTCCGCAAGGAAACCGGTGCGAAGAATATCTGCCTGGCCGGCGGCGTGGCGCTGAACTGCGTCGCCAACGGCAAGCTGCTGCGCGAGAACATCTTCGACAACATCTGGGTGCAACCGGCAGCCGGCGATGCCGGCGGCGCGGTCGGTGCGGCCTACGCCGCCTACCACGGCTTCATGGGCCAGCCGCGCAAACTCAACGGCCACATGGACGGCATGGCCGGCTCCTATCTCGGGCCGGATTACACCGACGACGAGATCGTCGAGCGCCTGACGGCGGCGGGCGCCAAGCTGACGCGCCTCGACCATGCGCAGATGATCGACCAGACCGCGCAGGCGCTGGCCGACGAGAAGGCGGTCGGCTGGATGCAAGGCCGCATGGAATTCGGGCCGCGCTCGCTGGGCGCCCGCTCCATTCTGGGCGACGCGCGTTCGCCTTCTATGCAGAAGACGCTCAATCTCAAGGTGAAGTACCGCGAATCGTTCCGCCCCTTCGCGCCGGCGGTGCTGCGCGAGGATGTCGACAAGTACTTCGAGATCAATACCGACAGCCCCTACATGCTGATGGTGGCGCCGGTGGTCGAGAGCCGACGCCGCAAGATGACCGCCGATGAGGACAAGCTGTTCGGTATCGAGAAGCTGAACGTGCCACGCTCCGATATTCCGGCGGTGACGCACATCGACTATTCCGGCCGCGTGCAGACCGTGCACGAGGAGACCAACAAGCCATTCCACGACCTGATCTCGGCCTTCAAGGCCAAGACCGGAAGCTCGGTGCTGGTGAACACTTCGTTCAACGTCCGCGGCGAGCCGATCGTGTGTACGCCGGAGGATGCCTTCCGCTGCTTCATGGGCAGCGAGATCGAGGTCCTCGTGGTCGGCAACTGCCTGCTGCGCAAGGAAGACCAGGATCCGGCGCTGAAGCTCGACTACAAGAACGCTTTCGAGCTCGACTAGCCCATGAGGGCGCCCCTCATGTGCGCCATCGTCTGCGATCGCCTCGGCGATCCTTCGGTCCTGAAAATCGAGGAGCGGCCGATCCCGCAGCCTGGGCCCGCCGACGTGCTGGTCAAGGTCGGCGCCGCCTCCGTCAATTTTCCCGACGTTCTGATGCTGAGTGCCGGCTATCAGCACAAGCCTGAATTGCCCTTCATTCCGGGCATGGAAGGCGCCGGCACGATCGCGGCGGTCGGCACTGGGGTGAAGGGCTGGCAGGCCGGCGACAAGGTGATCTTCGGGGTCCGTCCGGGCGCCATGGCCGAGTATGCGTGCGTGACGCCGGCCGGCAGCCTGATGCGCCTGCCCGAGGGCTGGTCCTTCGCCGAGGGTTCGGCGTTCCGCGTCGGCGCGACCACCGCCTTTCATTCGCTGATTCATCGCGCCCAGCTCAAGCGCGGCGAAATCCTGTTGGTACATGGCGCCTCGGGCGGCGTCGGCATGGCCGCGGTCCAGCTCGGCAAGCATCTTGGCGCGCGCGTGATCGCCACCGGCGGCGACGATGCCCGGCTTGCCGTCGTGAAGGCCAATGGCGCCGATGAGGTGGTGAACTATCGCACCGCCGATTTCGTTGCGGTCGTGAAGGAACTGACCGGCGGCAAGGGCGTCGACGTCGTCTACGATCCGGTGGGCGGCGAGGTGCTGGAGAAGTCCGTGCGCACGGCGGCCTACGGCGCCCGCCTGCTGGTCGTGGGCTTCACCTCGGGCGGGCCCAGCAAGCTCATGTCCAACCACATCCTGATCAAGGGCCTCTCCATCCTGGGCGTGCGGGCCGGCGAGACGATCCGGCGTCATTCGCCTGAACTCGGCCGCGACTACACCGAGGAACTGCCGCGTCTTGCCGGCCTCGGCGTCATGCGGCCGCACATCTCGCATCGTTTCCCGATGGAGCGTGCGGCCGATGCCTTCCGCGCCCTGATCGACCGCAAGGTCGTGGGCAAGGCGGTGATCGAGATGCCGGCTTAGTCTAGCGCGAGAAGAAGATCGTCACCTTGCGGTCGATCACGGAAGCGTCCTCCTTGCCGAGGCCCATGTTCCCGAACGCCTCGGGGTCGGCCACGATATAGAGGTGATTGGCCGGCACACCGTCCCGGATCATCTGAGCCGCGACGGCCTGGGCGCGCGAGCGCGACAGCTTTTCGTTGAACGCCTTGTCGCCCAGCTTGTCGGTATGGCCGATCAGGCAGATGACCGACACCTGTCGCGCCTTGGCCGTGGCCGCCGCCTGGGCAATGACGGGCTTGTTGTCGGCCCTGATCTGGGCGCTGCCGAGATCGAACAGCACCCGTGCCGGCGGTGGCTGATTGCCGCCACCACCGCGCGGGCAGGTGCCGACGGTCTGGGCGAAAGAGGGCGCGGCGGCGAAGAGGACGCCAGCCGCGACGAATACACCGAGTCTTTTCACTTGAGCTCTCCCTTGAGGGCCATTTCGACGAACGGCAGACGATCGTTGCCGAAGAACATCATATCGCCCACGAAGCTGGTTGGCGCGCCGAACACGCCGCGCGCCACCGCTTCGTCGGTCGTGGCTTTTAGGCGATCCTTTACGTCCTGATCCTGGATCCGGCTCCCGAACTTCCGGGCATCGAGGCCCGCGGCCGTCAGCACGGTCGCCACTTCGGCAATGTCGTTGAGGTTGCGGCCATCGACCCACATCGCCTTGTAGATGGCGGGATGGTAGCGCTCGAACAGGCCGTCGATCTGGGCCGCCGCGGCGCCCCGCATCAGGGCCAGCGTGTTCACCGGAAAGAATGGGTTGCGCTGGAACGGCACGCCGTAGTGCCCGGCCCACAGTGGCATATCGAAGGCGCTCCATTTCGACTTCTGCTCGACCGTCATCGGCGAGGCGTTGCCGGTCGCCTTGAAGACGCCGCCCAGCAGCATCGGCTTGCGCACCAGCGCGGCGCCGGCTCGCTTGGCAATGGCCTCGACCTGGGTGTCGGCCAGATAGCTGTAGGGGCTGCCGTAGTCGTAATAGAATTCCAGTGTGCGGGTCATGCGATCCTCTCGTCTTGTGGCAAGCCTGCGCCGCTTCTAGCTTGGCGACAAGAAAAGATCGGCTAAACAAAAAGGGACGGAATGCATGGGCCGGGTTGCGGACAAGGTCGTCCTGGTGACGGGCGCGGGATCGGGCATCGGCCGCGCCGCGGCGAAGCTGCTGGCGGCCGAGGGCGCCACCGTGATCGTCACTGACATCAACCAGCCGGGCGGACTGGAAACGGTTCAGCAGGCCGGGGGACGCGCTCGCTTCCTGTTGCATGACACTGCGCAGGAAGCCGACTGGAAGCGGGTCATCGACGATATCCTGGCGCGCGAGGGCCGGTTGAACGGCCCTGGTGAACAATGCCGGTATCGCGGGGCCGTTTCCCTCGACCTTCGAAAGCGAGACGGTCGAACAGTGGCAGCGCATCCTGTCGATCAATGTCCAGGGCGTGTTCCTGGGCTGCAAGCATGGCGTGCCGGCGATACGCGGATCGGGCGGCGGCTCGATCGTCAATCTCTCGTCGCTCGCGGCCTTTCTCGGCACGCCGGATCTCTCGGCCTACGGCGCCAGCAAGGGCGCGGTGCGGCAGTTCACCAAGACCGTGGCCATCGACTGCGCCCGCAAGGGTTACAAAGTGCGCTGCAATTCGGTGCACCCCGGCGTCATCCTGACGCCGATGGGCGAGGGCATTCTGCCCAGCGACAAGGCCAGGGAGAGGATGCGCAAGCACATTCCCATCGGCGAATTTGGCGCGCCCGAAGACATTGCCTATGGCATCCTCTACCTGATTTCTGACGAATCGCGCTTCGTCACCGGCACCGAGCTGGTGATCGACGGCGGCATGAACGCGATCTGACAGCGGAGCAGGCGATGCATCACGCCGACCAGGTGACCTATATCGAGCGCATGCACGGCATGGCGCGCGCCACCGCGCGCGACGACGGCGAGGTCAGTCACACATCGGTCGAGGCGTATTTCAACCCCGCTCACTTCGAACGCGAGAAGGAAGTTCTGTTCCGCACCTATCCGGTCGTGGTCGCCTTCTCCGCCCAGCTGCGCAAGGCGGGCGACTTCGTCGCCAACAACGACTCCGGCCAGCCGATCCTCGTCACCCGCGGCACCGACGGCAAGCTGCGCGCCTTCCTCAATGTCTGCCGCCACCGCAGCGCCACCGTGGAGCTGAAGCCCTGCGGCTCGAACAAGCGCGCCTTCGTCTGTCCCTATCATGGCTGGAGCTACGACCTCACCGGCAAGCTTTTGGGCATCACAGACGCCGCCTGGTTCGGCGAGATCGATCGCGCGACGCACGGGCTGCGCCCGCTCGCCGTGGCCGAGCGCTGCGGCATGGTTTTCGTCGTGCCGACGGCGCTCGAACCGGGCCAGAGCGCCGACATCGACCTGGACGCCTTTCTCGGGCCGGTTAAGGCCGATCTTGCGTCCTGGGACATGCATAGCTGGGAGGTGCAAAGCACGACGCCGATCCGTCCGCGCATGAACTGGAAGCTGGTGATCGACACCTTCCTCGAACTCTACCACTTCCGGTACCTGCACGGTGCCAGCGTGGCCCCGCTGTTCCTCGACAACATCACCGCCTACGAGCGTCGCGAGCGTCATTCCCGCTTCGCTGTCTGCAAGCCGTCGATCCTCGAGGTGGAGAATCAGCCGCGGGAGACCTGGCAGCTCCGCGACCATGCGGTCGTGCTCTACAATCTCTTTCCCAACACTGTGCTGGCCTACACCCAGGATCATTGCGGTGTCTTCACCAGCTTCCCGGTGTCGCCCGACGAGGCGCTGATCAACGTCTCGGTGCTCGTCGATCCCGTGGAGCGGGCGACGAAGCCTGAAAGCTATTGGAAGACAAACCAGGACCTGATCCTGGCCGCGCTCGACGAGGATTTCACCGTCGGCGCCAGCGTTCAGGCAAATTTCAGGAGCGGTGCCAACCGCGTGCAGACCTTCGGCAAGTTCGAGAAGGCTCTGGGCTGGTATCACCAGGAGATCGACGCGGCGATCCGCTAGCGGAGCGCCGGCGGTGTTGTAGCGCTGCAGGGAGCGAAGCGACGGAAGCGCGGGCGCGGCTCAGTGAAGAAAGAGTCCGTGCGCCGCGGTGCAGTACGCAATTCCACCCGCGCGGGTCAGCGCTGTTTACAGCGCCTCACTCGCGCTTCAGTGGCTTGGTTACAAGCCACGAATTACAAGCGCTGCCGCCCGCCGGCGCCTATGAAGGCGCCTACTTGATGCTCACCTGGTAGGCGAGCTTGTCGCCATCCGTGACGGTGAGCTGGGTGAAGCCCAGCAGCTTCAGCAGGTCGAAGAAGTTGGCATCCTCGGCGACCGTACGCTCCTGGAAGAACGGCGACAGGCGCGACATGGTCGTCATGTTCGCGAGGATCGCCCGGATGCGGAAGACCGAGCTCATCTCGCCGGGCTGGAGGCCGACGATGATCAGCTTCTCGGCCTTCTCGCCCTTGACGAAGACCGCGTAGGGGACACGGTAGGCCGACTGGATCGTGCCCTGCGACACCACGGTGACGAACTGGACGCGCTGCGCGCGCTCGGCGCCGGCGATCGTCTGCATCGGCGACGTGTAGCTCTCCGTCGTCGTCGGCTTGGGATAATAGTAGCCGACATACTTGTCTTCGGCGGCCGGCGCCGGCGCTGACGCGGCGGCTGGCGCCGGCTTCGCGGTCTGCGCCAGCGCGGGCACGGCCGCGAACGCGATGGCGGCGACGAAACAAGCGGCAAGGGTCTTGGACATTCTCAGTTCTCCCGGGAAGGCGACGGACTAGAAAAGGGTATAACCGCCATCGATAACGAAGTCGCGCCCCGTCGTATAGGCGCTGGCGTCGCTGGCCAGATAGACGGCGATCGGGCCAAAGTCGGCGCCCGTGCCCCAGCGGCGCTGAGGAATGCGCGGCATGACGTTGGCCGCGAACTTGTCGTTGCCGAAGGCGTTGGCGGTCATCTCGGTCTCGATCCAGCCCGGCAGGATCGAATTTACGCTGATCTTGTAGCGGGCGAGTTCAACGGCGAGTGCCCTGACCATGGCGGTGACGCCGCCCTTGCTGGCGCCGTAGTGGCTTGAGCGGGCGGCGCCTTCGATGGCTGCCGTGCTCGCCATGGCGACCAGAGAACCGCCCTTGCCGCGCGCCGCCATGTGCCTGGCGGCGGCGCGGAAG
>CAMARK010000061.1 GCA_945860205.1 Reyranella massiliensis 521
TTCAAGCGCGGCCGCAATCTCGAGAAGATCGGCATGAAGGCGCAGGACACGTCGGAGCTGTTCTTCCAGGACGTGCGCGTGCCGGCCGACAATCTGCTGGGCGGGCCCGGCATGGGCTTCGCGCAGCTGATGCAGCAGCTGCCGCAGGAGCGGTTGGTGATCGCCATCCAGGCGGTCGCGGCCATCGAGGCGGCGCTCACGCACACCATTGCCTACGTGAAAGAGCGCAAGGCCTTCGGCAAGCAGATCATCGATTTCCAGAACACCCGCTTCAAGCTTGCGGAACTCAAGACCAAGGCCCATGTCGCCCGTGTGTTCGTCGACGATTGCACCGCGCGCCACCTGAAGGGCGAGCTCGATGTCGCCACCGCCGCCATGGCCAAGTACTGGACCACCGATCTTCAATGCGAGGTCGTGGACGAGTGCCTGCAGTTCCACGGCGGCTACGGCTACATGTGGGAATACCCGATCGCGCGCCTCTACGCCGACGCGCGCGTGCAGAAGATCTACGGCGGCACCAACGAGATCATGAAAGAGCTGATCGGCCGCACGCTTTAAGTTTTCGAATAAGGAGACCTGCCATGACCGACGCCTATATTTTCGACGCCGTTCGCACGCCGCGCGGCAAGGGCCGCAAGGATGGCGCCCTGCATGAAGTGACGCCGGTGCGCCTGGCCGTCACGGCGCTGCAGGCGATCCGCGACCGCAACAAGCTCGACACCCACCTGGTCGACGACGTTGTGCTGGGCTGCGTCATGCCGATCGGTGAACAAGGCGCCGACATCGCCCGCACCGCCGCGGTCCGTGCCGGCTTCGCCGAGACGGTGCCGGGCGTGCAGGTCAACCGCTTCTGCGCCTCGGGTCTCGAAGCCACCAACATGGCGGCGGCGCAGGTCATGTCGGGCCAGTCGCAGGCGGTGATCGGCGGCGGCGTCGAATCGATGTCGCGCGTGGCCATGGGCTCGGACGGCGGCGCCTGGCCGACCGATCCTGCCGTCGCCATCCCGATGTACTTCGTGCCCCAGGGCATCTCGGCCGACCTGATCGCCACCAAGTACGGCATCAGCCGCGACGACGTCGATGGCTACGCCGTCGAGTCGCAGAAGCGCGCCAAGGCCGCGTGGGACGCCGGCTACTTCAAGAAGTCGATCGTGCCGGTCAAGGACCAGAACGGCATCGAGCTGCTCGGCCATGACGAGCTGATGCGCCCCACCACGACCATGCAGACGCTGGCCGCGCTGGAGCCCAGCTTCAAGATGCAGGGCGAGATGATGCCTGGCTTCAATGCGGTGGCGCTGCAGCGCTATCCCGAGGTCGAGAAGATGAACCACGTCCACCATGCCGGCAATTCGTCGGGCATCGTCGATGGGGCTGCCGCCATCCTGATCGGCACGAAAGAATTCGGGGAGAAGGCCGGTCTCAAGGCGCGTGCGCGCATCCGCTCCTTCGCCTCGATCGGCTCGGAGCCGGCGATCATGCTGACCGGCCCGGCGCCCTCGTCGGAGAAGGCGCTGAAGCGCGCCGGCATGAGCGTCAAGGACATCGATCTCTGGGAGCTCAACGAGGCCTTCGCCGCCGTCGTGCTGCGCTACCTGCAGGTCCTCAAGATGCCGCACGACAAGATCAACGTGAACGGCGGCGCCATCGCCATGGGCCATCCGCTGGGCGCGACAGGCGCCATGATCCTGGGCACCCTGCTCGACGAGCTGGAGCGCCGCAATCTCTCGACCGGCCTCGCCACGCTCTGCGTCGGCGCCGGCATGGGCACCGCCACAATCATCGAGCGAGTCTGACCCTTCGAGACGGCCGCTGCGCGGCCTCCTCAGGGTGAGGCGGCCGGCAGCAAAGCAAATCCTCACCCTGAGGAGCGCGCGAAGCGAGCGTCTCGAAGGGTGGCCACAGGAAGAATTCGGAGACCAACCATGATCAACTACAACGTCGACGGCGACGGCATCGCCACCATCACCTGGGACATGCCGAACCGCAGCATGAACGTGCTGAACGAAGCGTCCATGACCGCCTATGCGGGCGCGCTCGAGACGGCGATGAAGGATGCCAAGGTCAAGGGCATCATCATCACCTCGGCCAAGGACTCGTTCATCGCCGGTGCCGACCTCGAAATGATCCTGAGCCTCGACACGTCGGACGCGTCGAAGCTGATGGAGCAGTTCAGCCAGCTGCAGAAGCTGTTCCGCAGCCAGGAGACTGGCGGCAAGCCGGTCGTCGCGGCAATCAACGGCACGGCGCTGGGCGGCGGCTTCGAGATGTGCCTCGCCAGCCACTACCGCATCGCCGCGGCCAATCCCAAGACCAAGATCGGCCAGCCCGAGGTCAAGATCGGCCTGCTGCCGGGCGGCGGCGGCACGCAGCGCATCCCGCGCCTGATCGGCGTGCAGAACGCCGCGCCCCTCCTGCTCGAGGGCAAGGAACTCACGGTCGATGCCGCCAAGGGCCTCGGTCTCATCCACGAGGTCGTGCCGCCGGCCGAGCTGCTGGCCAAGGCCAAGGCCTGGCTGATGGCACCGGCCACCGAACAGGTCACACCGGAGTTCGGCGGCAAGGGTGCCAAGGCGATCGACGGCCGCGCCGTGCAACCGTGGGACCGCAAAGGTTTCAAGACGCCGGGCTTCCCGGGCGGCCAGGTGTGGAGCCCGCCGGGCGTCATGACCTTCATCGGCGGCAACGCCATGATCGCGGGCAAGACCAACGGCGTCTATCCGGCGCCCAAGGCGATCATGAGCTGCGTCTACGAGGGCCTGCAGCTGCCGTTCGATTCGGCGCTGCGAGTCGAGACACGCTATTTCGTGTCGCTGCTGCGCGATCCCGTCGCCAAGAGCATGATCCGCACGCTGTTCTTCGGCCTGCAGGAAGCCAACAAGCTGGTGCGCCGGCCCAAGGGCGTGCCGAAGCAGGAGTACAAGAAGATCGGCGTGCTCGGCGCCGGCCTGATGGGCGCCGGCATCGCCACCGTCTCGGTGCAGGCTGGCCTCGACATCGTGCTGGTCGACCGCGACCAGGCCGCCGCCGACAAGGGCAAGGCGCACATCGCGGCCGAACTCGACAAGCTGGTGAAGCGCGGCCGTCTCGACCAGGCCAAGCGCGACGCGCTGCTGGCCAAGGTCACGGCGACGCCCGACTTCGGTGCGCTGAAGGACTGCCAGATCGTGATCGAGGCGGTGTTCGAGAACCGCGAGGTCAAGGCCGAGGCCACCAGGAAGGCCGAGGCGTCGCTGCAGGCCGACGCGGTGTTCGCGTCCAACACCTCGACCCTGCCGATCAGCGGCCTCGCTGAAGCCTCGTCGCGGCCGGCGAATTTCATCGGTCTGCATTTCTTCTCGCCGGTCGAGAAGATGCCGCTGGTCGAGATCATCGTCGGCAAGAAGACCTCGCCGGAGACCTTGGCGCGCGCCATGGATCTCGTGCAGAAGATCCGCAAGACGCCGATCGTCGTGAACGACAGCCGAGGCTTCTTCACGAGCCGCGTGTGCGGCGCCTTCATCAGCGAAGGCCATCGCATGCTGAAGGAGGGCATCCCGGCCGCCATGATCGAGAACTGCGCGCGCTTCGCCGGCATGCCGGTGGGCCCGCTGTCGCTCAACGACGAGGTCGCGATCGATCTCTCGTGGAAGATCATGGACCAGGCGCGCAAGGACGCCGCCGCCTCGGGACAGAAGTACGAGCCCTCGGGCACCGAGGACGTGCTCGAGCTGATGCACACCAAGCTCGAGCGTTACGGCCGCAAGAACGGCAAGGGCTTTTATGAGTATCCGGCCGACGGCAAGAAGCGCCTGTGGCCGGAGCTCGCGACGTATTTCCCGGCCGATCCCAAGCTGCTCTACGGCGAGGGCGAGGAAAAGCGCGCCAAGGAAGACGAGATCAAGAAGCGCCTGCTCTACGTGCAGTCGGTCGACACCGTGCGCTGCCTCGAATCGAAGGTGCTGACCGATCCGCAAGACGGCGACGTCGGCTCGATCATGGGTCTCGGCTTTGCGCCGCAGACGGGCGGCGCCGTCAGCCTGATCGACCAGGTCGGCGTCAAGAAGTTCGTCGCCGAATGCGACGACTTCGCCAAGAAGTACGGCAACCAGTTCGAGGTGCCGAAGATGCTGCGCGACATGGCCGCCAAGGGCGAGAGCTTCTACGGCAAGTACCAAGCGGCGAAAGCGGCCTGATCCTTTTTTGCTCCCCGCACCCGCCCGGCAAGGGTAGGGTGCGGGCCGGACAAAAAGGGGAGAAACGCCGTGGACGCCAAGGAAATCGCCGCACTTGCCGAGAAGATCGCCGCGGGCCGTCGCTCGCAGAAGCCGATGGACATCATCGCGGCGACCGCCAGCCTCTCGGAGGCCGACGCCTACAAGGTGCAGTTCGCGGTCCACGATCTCTACGCTGCCGCCGGCGATAAATTCGCCGGCTGGAAGGTGGCGCTGACGGTGCCGCAGCAATACGAGCCGCTGAAACTCTCTGGCCCGGTTTTCGCCGGCGTCTACCACAGCGGCCTGCGCCAGAGCGGCGCGGTGTTCGAGAAGGGCTGGCCGCTGAAGCCCGGCATCGAGCCCGAGCTGGTGGCGCGCATTTCGAAGGATGCGCCGGCCGGCGGCGCGCCTCATACCGCCGACAGCATCCGCGCCCATGTCGGCGCGCTTCATTGCGGTATGGAGCTTGTCGACAACCGTTACGTCGACGTCACCAAGATGACCGGCCCGGCGCGCATCGCCGACAACGTGCTGCAGGCCGCCCTCGTGGTCGGCACCGAGATCAAGGACTGGCAGAAGCTCGACTTCGTCCATCTGAAAGGCCGTTCGACGCTCGACGGCAAGGAACTGGCGGCGGGTCCCGGCAGCGCCGTCATGGGCGGCGCGCTGATCTCGCTCGCCTGGCTTGCCAATGCGCTGAACAAGCACGGACGGCACCTCAAGGCGGGCGACCTTGTGCTCACCGGATCGGTCCATCCGCCGGCGTTCCTACCGGGGACCGGCGTCGCCAAGACCGAATTCATCGACCTCGGAAGCACAGAAATCACCATCAAGTAGAGGGGCAGGCGAGTCGGCCGGCGTAAGCTCCACCCTTGAGGGAGAGGAGGTTTCGACCTCCACGACCTGTGGAGGTGCGATGTCCGCCGGAACGGGTACCAAGACGTTGATCCAGCTCGCGTATTCCGCAGCCGCCGCATCCTTCTCATGCGCGGCAGAAGCGGGCGTTTCGAGAATCGGCTTTACGACCGCCCGCCGCGCCTCGATCTCCATCTCGCGCAGGCGGATCTCGTGCGCGCGCTGCTCCTGCCGCTCCGCGCGCGCCTCGGCGCGGGCGTGCTGGCCGTCTTCCAGCTTCAGCAGGAACATCAGCGCCCGGTCGTCGTGCATCACCTGCTCGCCGATCTGCTTGCCGCGAAAAAAGTACGGCCGTGTGCGAGCCTCGCCCGCCCGCAGCTTGAGATCGTCGGCATTCTGCTGGTAGCGCTCGGTGATGATGTCGTTGCAGCGTTTGCCGAAGGCCGGATATTTGACCCTCCAGCGCCGCGCCGTACTTTCGTCGACGCCGATGCGGGCCGCGGCCTCGCGCAGGGTGGCGCAGCGGCGGAGTTGATTGGCGTAGCGCACCCGCAGGCGCCACCCGCGCTGGGCCGGCAGGGCCCGCTTCGGGGAAGGGCCGTCGAGCAGCGCGCGCTCGATCGCCTTGGGCGCGTTCTCGATGCGCGCGGCGCTCTCCTTCGCCTCCTGGGCCTCGCGCTGTTCCCGTGTCTCCTCGCGGGCTTTCGCCTCCAATTGCGCGAGGCTCATGCCGCGCATGTGCGCGGGCGGGTGAAAATTCTTGCCGTGGATCCGCATGTGATAGACCGCCTCGGTCCAGCTCAGGCCCTCGACTGGCGGCGCCTCAGAAGCGCCGAACGGACGGTTTTGATCGTAAAATGACATTCCCTTCCTCCTATTCCTTGGCCTTTTTTGGCCGGAAATCCTCGTAAGCGGATACATAGGGACGGATAGGATAGGTGTCAATAGGCTGGGAAGGTTGGTAGCCCTCCACGCGAGGGTGAATGAATGTGCTTTCGTGTTTAGCAGCCGCCATGTTCAACGCAGCGCACAGTGCCGCGTCACGACATTGATTGGTTTCGGACGCAAATAGTCGTCGGGGCGTTGCTTTGGTGTCAGAGGGGGAAGGATACCATGATCACATCAGCAGTTAGATTGTCGGACCTTGCTACGAGCAATATGGATCGAAAGGAGAAAGCGAAGCTCATAAAGGCACTGGGGATCTTCAACTTGGCAAGATTGGATCTCTTCCCGCCCCCGCCATTGCCGGCGAAGCATTCGAGATACGCCCTAATAGGCCGTGTTGCGGCTGAATGGGCTCAACTTGAGCACCTGCTAGACCTCATCATCTGGAACCTACTCACGAGGCTCGACCGGGAAACCGCATCGTGCCTAACAGCCCATATCGGCGGATATGGGCCCAAACTCAGAACAATAGTCGCCCTTTCGAAGATGCTAAATCTTCCGGCGGACATCGAGAAGAAGGGAGTAAATCCGCTCGTGGGCAAACTGGCCCCGGTCGCCGAAGAACGTGCCCGCATCGTCCATGACGCATGGTTCGGGTTTCCTCGTTCGCGCCACACCAGGCAATTCCGCAGTCGCTCCAGCAAGAGCGCGAAGTTCGGCTTAGTGCCAGTTAAGCGGGCTGAAATGCTGCAGACGATTCCTCGTCGCCGACCACCCATTCGATGGCCTGCCAAGCCCTCGGGTGCGGCGGATCGAAGGGCCAATAACGCCACGTCATCGATTTGCCGCCTTGGCTTCGTGCTCAGCTTTCAAGCGCAACCAGAGTTCATCGAGGTTCTGTAGCGAGCTGAACGCGGCACCTTCGGTAGGCGCGGGTCTTGATGGTGGAAGTTGCGGAATCTTGCTCGCGCGCACGACCTTGAAGCCGCGGAATTTGTACCAGGACGGCGCCAACAATACCGACGCACGCTGCCGGCATCCCTCGCAGTGCATCCGCAGCTTGAAAAAATCGATGTGATGAATGCGATGCCATTCCTTGAGTCGCGGATCGATCAGGCGTTCGCGTCCGCCGGGGCAGCAGACAAGCAACAGGACGCCTTGGGCCGCAAAGTCGCCAATTGAGTTGCCGAGTTCAGTCAGCATGGGGAATGGTCCCATGACCGGCGTGCCGGTGTGGTCGGCCGGGCCGCGACAGCCGACGGCCTGTTCATGTAGAAGCCGCTTCTCTGCTCGGTATGGCGGCTCAAGCTTGTAGTGGCAGATGCCGCCACATTGGCGACATTCGAAATCTACTTCGCCGATCTCATAGGCCGCCAGGTCGGGACGTGCGGCCAGATTGACGAACGTCGCATCCTTGCAGGGATCGCAGTAGACGTTGAGGCTAAAGCCGCGATCGCGCAGGACGCCGAATGTCTCGCGCGGTAGTCGTCGGCTGACGTAAAGATCGGGAGCGCTGTCTCGCCCTGCAGAAACTCGATGTCGATCCTGAAATCCTCATCCTGCTCGAAGGCGTGCCAGTGCTGGAAATCCAGGTAGGCGCGACGTCCGTTGCGCAGGCGGAGCACGAAGCCCGCCGAACTGGTGTGCAGGTCGCCGAAGGTCCAGAAGCGCTCGACACGCTCGATGTCGGATGCTGAGAAGCCGTGGATCTCGCCATCGAGGACATGGAGCGCGTGGCCGAGTTCATAGACTCCATCAACTCGGGTCGGTGCTTTTGACATCGATCCAGTCTAGGCGAGCAGGCCTCAGTCCGCTGCTGCCTTGTCGAGAAAGGTGAGCGTGCCGTCCGACCGCTCGCCCTTGAGGTAGCGGAAGGTACCGGCGCCAGTGGCGATCAGGTCGCCTGCCTGGTCATAGATCTCGGTCTCGGCCGCGAAGGTGCTCTGGCTGGTCGAGGGCCGCCAGGCGCCGAGGATGGCGAGCACGTCGCCGTCGCGCGCGGCTTTGATGAATTGCGTCGTGAAGGCCAGCGTCACGCTGAGGCGCCGCGTGGTCGCGGTGTCGTTGAAGGTGCAGGCGAAGCCCGAGGCGCCGTCGAGCAGCGTCATCAGCACACCGCCATGCAACAGCCCGTTGGCGTTGCACAGTTCGGGTCGCACTTTCAGCGTGAACTCGACGAAGCCCGGCCGCCAGTGCGTGACCTGGTGGCCGATCAGCCCGTTGAAGCCTCGAAACTCATACGGAGCGACCGGCCGAGCGTCGGCCGGTCGTTTGATAGGCATCTGTTGGAACGACGCGCGGTGTTAGCGGCGCGCCATCGCCGAGATCGGCGGCCGGTGGCCGTTGGTGGTGCCGTTGGTCGCCGGACGGACGGCGGCGGGCGCCTGCGTCACGGCCGGCTGGGCCGCCATGCCGGTGCGGATGTCGCGTGCGATCTTGACCAGGCGCGGACCCCAGTCGGCTTCGAGGCGGTCGCGGCTGATCTGGTAGATCGGCGCCGAGGCGTTGATCGCATAGGCGGCGGTGCCGTCCGCGTTGCGCAGCGGAGCGCCGACGCCGCACAGCTCCGGCAGCCACTCGCCCCAGGTCACGCAGAAGCCGTGATCGGTCAGTTCCTTGAACGAGCGCTCGAGGCCGGTCTTCACCTTGGTCCAGTCGTCGCGCCAGCGGCGGCGGATGGCGTCGATCTGCTTGTTGCGGTCGGCGTCGGGCAGCGAGAACAGATAGGCGCGGCCGATCGCGGTGCTGGGCATCGGCACGCGGGTGCCGATGTCGTGGGTGATCGCCACGACCGACGGGCCACGGCAGGCTTCGAGGTAGATCATCGAATGGCGGTCGCGGCCGCCCAGCGCGGTCGAGGCGTTGAGCGCGTGGGCGAGCTGCTCGAGCGGCGCGTGGCTGGCGCGGCGGACGTCCATGCTGGAGATCGCGGCGTAGCCCAGCGCGAGGACCGAGGCGCCGAGCTCGTATTTGCGGAAGCGGCGAATGTAATTGAGGTAACCCAACTCGGTCAGCGTATGGGTGAGGCGGGCAACGGTCGGCTTCGGCAGGCCGGTGCGGTGGGCGATCTCCTGGTTGCCCAGCATGCCTTCGCCGGCATGGAAGGCGCGGAGGATGTCGAGGCCGCGGGCGAGCGCCGTGACGAACTGACGGTCCTTGCCGGTCGTCGCTTCCACGAGGCCTTGCTCTACGGAACTCTGAAATGCAGCGGTTCGCGTGACGAGATGGCTGACGTTGCCCATGGCGTTTTCTCCTATGAATGGCCGTTTATTTTTCGTGACGGCGAAAACTGCCATCGGTATGCGCCTGCCGCAATGCGCAGCGACGGGTTTTGACCTGCGAACGTGCAATGCCGCCATGTCACAGATGCGTGATTCGCTATCCACAGTTGTGTAAGCCCGATTATCCGCACGGAATCGGTCATTTTCGCCAACAATAGGTGACGCGGCTGGCACCTTTCGGTAGGACGGTGGCCAATCGCCGACCCCCAGACCGTCGACCCCCAGGCAGACCAAGAGGCAAAATTGGCCAAAGAACCCATCGTGCCTAAGGACATTGCAGCGCTGTCGTTCGAGGACGCGCTGAAGGAGCTGGAAGCCATCGTCCAGCAGCTCGAGCGCGGCCAGGTGAAGCTCGACGAGGCGATTTCGGCCTACGAGCGGGGCGCGTCGCTCAAGCGGCACTGCGAGCAGAAACTCGCCGAGGCCAAGATGAAGGTGGAGAAGATCGTGTTCTCCGCCGACGGTTCGGTCAGCAGCCAGCCCGCCGAAACAGGCTGATCCAGCCTCTCATGCCGCTGTCGTCGCACCGCCAATTCGATCAGGCGTTGGCCTTCGCCGCCCAGTCGGTCGAACGCACCATGGATCGCCTGTTGCCGCGCGGCGACGAAGGCGAGGCGCGTCTCTTCGAAGCCATGCGCTACTCGAGCCTGGACGGCGGCAAGCGACTGCGCGCCTTTTTCGTGCTGGCGGGCGCCACGCTGTTCAAGGTCTCCGCCGTGTCGGCGCTGCGGACCGCCAGCGCCATTGAATTCGTGCACGCCTATTCGCTGATCCACGACGATCTGCCGTCGATGGACGACGACGACCTCAGGCGCGGCAAACCCTCGTGCCACAAGCAATTCGACGAGGCGACGGCGATCCTGGCCGGCGACGCGCTGCAGGCGCTGGCCTTCGAGGTGCTGGCGCATGAAGACACCCATGGCGATCCGGCAGTGCGCATGGCGCTGGTCGCCGAGCTTGCGCGCGCCTCGGGCGCGCACGGCATGGTGGGCGGCCAGATGCTCGACCTGCTGGCCGAGCAGCAGACCGCCGGGTCGGAGGATGAGCGCTCGATCGGCGCCATCACGCGGCTGCAGCGGCTTAAGACAGGCGCGCTGATTTCATTCTCCTGCACTTCAGGCGCCATTCTCGGCAAAGCGAGCGATCACCCGCGCATGGCATTGTCGGCCTATGCCCACGATCTCGGCCTTGCTTTCCAGATCGCCGACGACCTGCTTGATGTCGAAGGCAATGTCGTGGAACTCGGCAAGACGCCGGGCAAGGACATCGCGGTGGGCAAGGCCACCTTCGTGTCGATCCTGGGCGTGGAGCGGGCCCGGGCCCAAGCCGGCCTGCTGGCGCGACAGGCCGCCGCGCACCTCGACTCGTTCGGCGAGGCCGCGGATTTGCTAAGGCAGGCGGCGAATTTCGTCGTTGCCCGGCGCACATGAGAAGCGCGCATGTGCGGCCGAGCAGGAGTATGATGTTTCCATGACCGGCCAGAGCCTGACGCCTCTCCTCGATACCGTGGACGTGCCCGCCGACATCCGCCGGCTGCGCGCCGACCAGCTGCGGCAGCTCGCCGACGAGCTGCGCCAGGAGACGATCTCGGCCGTTTCGGTGACCGGCGGCCATCTCGGCGCGGGCCTGGGTGTCGTCGAGCTGACGGTGGCGCTGCATTACGTGTTCGACACGCCGAAGGACCGGCTGATCTGGGACGTCGGCCATCAGGCCTATCCGCACAAGATCGTCACCGGCCGCCGCAGCCGCATCCGAACGCTGCGCCAGGAGGGCGGGCTCTCGGGCTTCACGCGGCGGGCCGAGAGCGAGTACGACCCGTTTGGCGCCGCCCATTCCTCGACTTCGATCTCGGCCGGCCTCGGCATGGCGGTGGCGCGCGATCTCGCCGGCGGCAACAACAATGTCATCGCCGTGATCGGCGACGGCGCGCTCAGCGCCGGTATGGCCTACGAGGCCATGAACAACGCGGGCGCGCTCAGGTCCCGGCTGATCGTGGTGCTGAACGACAACGACATGTCGATCGCGCCGCCGGTCGGCGCGCTCTCTGGGCACCTGTCGCGGCTGCTCTCGGGCCGGCCCTACGTCACGCTGCGCAACCTCGGCCGCACCTTCGCCGAGTCGCTTCCCAAGCCGCTGGAGATGGCGGCACGCCGGGCCGAGGAATTCGCGCGCGGCTTCGTGGCGGGCGGCACGCTGTTCGACGAGCTGGGCTTCTACTATGTCGGACCGGTCGACGGGCACAATCTCGACCACCTGCTGCCGGTGCTGAAGAACGCCCGCGACAGCCAGCTCGACAAGCCGATCCTGGTCCATGTCGTCACCAAGAAGGGCAAGGGCTATCCGCCGGCCGAGGCGAGCGACGACAAGTACCACGGCGTCGTGAAGTTCGATGTCGTGACCGGCAAGCAGTCCAAGCCGGTGGCCAATGCGCCGCAATATACGGCGGTATTCGCCAAGGCGCTGATTGCCGAGGCCGAAGCCGACAAGAAGATCGTGGCGATCACCGCGGCGATGCCGTCGGGCACCGGGCTCGACAAGTTCGCCGAGCGCTTCCCCGATCGTCATTTCGACGTCGGCATCGCCGAGCAGCACGGCGTCACCTTCGCCGCCGGTCTTGCTTGTGAGGGGTTCAAGCCGTTCGCGGCGATATATTCCACCTTCCTGCAGCGCGGCTACGACCAGGTCGTGCATGACGTCGCCATCCAGAATCTGCCGGTGCGCTTCGCCATCGACCGCGCCGGCCTGGTCGGTGCCGACGGTGCCACGCATGCTGGCTCCTTCGACGTCGCTTATCTCGGCTGCCTGCCGAATTTCGTCGTCATGGCGGCGGCCGACGAACTGGAACTGATGCATATGGTGGCCACGGCTGCCCAGATCGACGATCGGCCCTCGGCCTTCCGCTATCCGCGCGGCGAGGGTGTCGGCATCGAGCTGCCGGTGCGCGGCACGCCGCTCGAAATCGGCAAGGGCCGCATCCTGCGCGAGGGCACCAAGATCGCGCTGCTGAGTTTCGGCACGCGCCTCGCCGAATGCCTGGTGGCCGCCGAGGATCTCGCGGCCAAGGGGCTGAGCGCCACGGTGGCCGACGCCCGCTTCGCCAAGCCGCTCGACACCGATCTGATCCGCCGCCTCGCGCGCGAGCACGAGGTGCTGATCACCATCGAAGAGGGATCAGTCGGCGGCTTTGCCAGCCAGGTGCTGCAGTATCTCGCGACCAACGGCCTGCTCGATCACGGCCTGAAAGTGCGGCCGATGATCCTGCCCGACCGCTTCATCGACCACGCCGCCCCGGCCAAGCAATACGAACTGGCCGGCCTCAACGCGCCGGCGATCGTGGCGGCGGCCATCGCCGCCCTCGGCCAGTCATCTCTTCCGGACCGCGCGCCTCTGGCGCGCTCATGAAGAGCGAGCGCGGGCGGAGTAACCTCCGCCCTGAGGCTCGCGGTCCAGAAGACTAAGCTGTCACTTCGGCATCGGCACGATGCGGAGGTAAGGCTTCGGGGCTTTCCAGCCGTTGGGATACTTGGCCTTGGCCTGCTCGTCGGAGACGGCCGGGACGATGATCACGTCCTCGCCGTTCTTCCAGTTCACCGGTGTCGCCACCTGGTGCTTGGCCGTGAGCTGGCAGCTCTCGAGGATGCGCAGCACTTCGTCGAAGTTGCGGCCGGTGCTCATCGGGTAGGTGAGCATCGCCTTGATCTTCTTGTCCGGGCCGATGACGAACACCGAGCGGACCGTGGCGTTGTCGGCGGCGGTGCGGCCTTCAGAGGTCGTGCCGGCGCCCTCGGGCAGCATGTCGTAGGCGGTGGCGACCTTGAGCTCGGGATCGCCGATCATCGGGAAGGTGACGGCGTGCCCTTGCGTCTCCTCGATGTCCTTGGCCCACTTCGAGTGGTTGGTCACCGGATCGACCGAGAGGCCGACGATCTTGGTGTTGCGCTTGTCGAACTCCGGCTTCAGGCCGGCCATGTAGCCGAGCTCGGTCGTGCAGACCGGGGTGAAATCCTTGGGATGCGAGAACAGGATCGCCCAGCCGTCGCCGATCCACTTGTGAAACTCGATCGGGCCCTGCGTCGTCTCGGCCTTGAAGTCAGGCGCGGTGGAGTTGATGCGAAGCGTCATGGCAGATGTCCTCCTGTTTCGGGGCGTAACTCAACCCTTCCGGCCGGGCCGGTCAAGCCTTGGCGGGAATCCAGCTGATGAGGCCTATGCCACCATCGACTTCTACCGTCGTGCCCACGACATAACGGCCAAATCTTTCCGACAGAATGGCGACGGCGACCTGGGCGATATCGTCGGGAGTCCCGGCGCGTCCCAGGGGGATTTGCGCCACCAGGGCATTGAGATTGTCGGCAACGAAGCCGCCGCCCGGAATGGCGCCGGGCGCGATGGCGTTCACTCTGATTCCGTCGGGCGCCAGCACGCGGGCCAGCTCCTTCATCACCATCGTCATGCCGGCCTTCGAGGCGCTGTAGTGGGCGAGGTTGCGGGTCGTGTCGCGATGCTGCGAGGTGATCAGCAGCAAGCGGCCCTTGATCTTGTTGTCGCGCATGTGGCGGCCGACCTCGCGGGCGAGGAAGAAGCCGGAGCGCAGGTTGATGTCGGTCATTTGGTCCCACGTCTCCTCGCTCACCGACAAAGGCGTGTCGACTTCGAGACGGCGTGGGCTCGCGGCATGGACGAACAGCGAGATGGTGCCGAGCTTCCTGGTGGCGCCGTCGAGGAGATTCTTCCAGCCGTCGCGCTTGGAAAGATCGGCGGCCAGGAAATCGATGCCGTCACCGGCGGGCGGGGCGATGATGTCGCTGCCCAGGACGGTGGCGCCTTCGGCCAGCAAGGCCTTGGCGATGCCGCGACCGATGCCGCCGGCACAGCCGGTGATCAGGGCGCGCTCGCCCTCGAGAAGTTTCATGGTCATATTCGCTTGGCCTTTTCCTTACCGAGGAGCGTGGTGATGAACAATCCACGACCGATGTTCAGTCAGCTGAACATCGTAAGCGGCGACCTCGCCGCATCCATAGAGTTCTATAGACGCCTCGGCGCGGAGATTCCCGAGGAAATGGTCTGGCGCACGCCGACCGGTATTCACCATGCGAGTGCAAAGGCCACTGAGCCCACGGGGGAGATCGCCTTCGATCTCGACAGCCCAGCGTTTGCCGGACTGTGGAACGCCGGCTGGAAAGGCCGCGACGATCTCCGCGGCCGGGTCGTGGTCGGATTTCGTGCCGCCTCGCGTGACGCCGTCGACGCGATCTATGCCGATCTGACCACGGCCGGCCACAAGGGCCTGCAGGTGCCCTATGACGCCTTCTGGGGCGCGCGCTATGCCGTTGTTGAGGATCCGGATGGGGTTGCCGTCGGCCTCATGAGCCCGGCCTCTCCGGTATTTCGGTCGGCGCCGCCCGGCGTCTAGGAACAAGCGATGACCAAGACGCGGCTGGATGTGACGCTGGTCGAGCGCGGGCTGGCGGAGACGCGCGCCGCGGCCCAGCGCCTCGTCATGGCCGGACTTGTTTTTTCCGGCGAACGCCGGCTGGAGAAGGCGGGGCAGGGCGTCGGTCCCGACATGGCGCTCGAAGTCCGCGGCCAGCCGCATCCCTATGTCTCGCGCGGCGGGCTGAAACTCGAGAAGGCGCTGGATCATTTCGCCCTCTCGGTCGCGGGCTGCATCGCGCTCGATGTCGGCGCGTCGACCGGCGGCTTCACCGACTGCCTGTTGCAGCGCGGGGCGGCCAAGGTCTACGCCGTCGATGTCGGCACCAACCAGCTCGCCTGGAAGCTGCGCAGCGATCCGCGCGTCGTTTCCCTGGAGAAGACCAACATGCGCGAGGTGACAGTGGCGCAGATCCCCGAGCCGGTGGCGCTGATCGTCTGCGACGCCTCGTTCATCGGTCTGCGCACCGTGCTGCCGGCGGCGCTGGCGCTCGCGGCGTCAGGGGCTCACCTCGTGGCGCTGATCAAGCCGCAGTTTGAAGTGGGCAAGGGCCGCGTCGGCAAGGGCGGCATCGTGCGCGATCCCGCGCTGCATGAAGAAGTCTGCACGACGATCACTGATTGGCTCGCCGCGCAGCTGGGCTGGCGCGTGCTGGGCGTGACGGAAAGCCCGATCACCGGCGCCGAAGGCAACAAGGAATTCCTGATCGCCGGCGTGTTCAACGGATAGCGCGCGAGACCCGGAACTTGTTGTTGTCGGCCAGGGTCTCGAACGAGGCGAAGTGTTCCTTCAGCAGCGGCTCGTAGGGCAGGCCGCGGTTGGCGACCATATAGAAGTGTCCGCCCGGCTTCAGGGCGCGGCCCGCGGCCACGATGAAGTCCTGACCCAGCGCCGGCTCGGCCGCGCGCCCGGCGTGGAAGGGCGGATTGCAGACGATGGCGTCGTAGATCGTGGGTGCGGCCTCGGCGATCAAATCCAGCCAATGCGCTGAGGCCCGCGGATCGGCAACGTTGGCGCGCGCTGCTTCGGTGGCGCGGTGCTCGGCATCGATCATGTCCAGCCGCGTGACGCCGGGGCAATGGTCGAGGAGATGGCGCGAGAGGTAGCCCCAGCCGCAGCCGAAATCGGCAACCGTGCCGGCGATGTCATGGGGCAGGTATTTGGCGAGCAGGGCGGAGCCGTAATCGACATGGTCCCAGCTAAAAATTCCCGGCTGGCTGAGCCAGGGGCCGGCACCGACCGGCTGCAGCCCGGCAAGACCGCGCCAGTAATCGGGTGGTACGCGCGTGCCCTTGTCGAACCAGAAGACGCGGCAATGGAACTTGGAGATCTTGTCGGCAAGGCCGAACGCCTTGGCGACATGCTTCTCAAGGCTGGCCGCGCCATCGTCGTTGGCGCCGGCGCAGACAAGCTGGCCGCCGGGGGCCAGCAACGCCCAGCCGCGTGCGATGTTGGCGAAGTTTTCCTCCTTGTGCTTGGTCAGCAGCACGAGGCCCTGCTCATAGGCGCCGCCATCGAGGCGCGGCACGACGGACCATCCCCTTTGCCTCAGGCGCAGATGCTCGGGCCGGAAGGATTGCTCCGCATCGAGTTCCTTGAGCGGCAACTCCTCGGCCCGCAGTAAGAACGCCCGCTTTTGCGTGAGCGCTCCAGACTCGAAAGCGTAGGCGAGGGCGCGTCCAGCCTGACTCACGGAACCAGAACGGCGCGGCCCATGATCAGGCCCTTGCGCAGTTCCTGGAGCGTGGCATCGGCCTCGTCGAGCTTGCGCTTGATCGTCGGCACCGGCGTCACCTTGCCTGAGGTGACGAGGTCCATCATCTCCTTCATCTCGGCCGGGCTGCCGGTGACCGAGCCCAGGATCTGGCAGCCGGTGAAGGCGAACATCGGCAGCGGGATCGAGAAATTGCCGCCGAACAGTCCGACCACGATCAGCCGGCCGCCACGGCCGAGCGCGCGCAGGCCGAACTGCGCCGTGCTCTCGGCGCCGACGAAATCGATGGCCGCTCCCACGCCGGTGCCGCCGGTCAGCTCCTGGACGATCTTGCGCGCATCCTTGTCGCGCGGATCGATGGCGGCCACGGCGCCATTCTCGAGCGCCAGCTTGCGCTTGTTCTCGTCGATGTCGGCCACGATCGGCTCATGGCCGAGGACCGATTTGGCGAAGCGCACGCCCATCAGGCCGACGCCGCCAGCGCCGATCACCAGGATCGGCTTGCCGGCGTCCTGGCCCACCGCCTTCTTGACCGCACCGAAAGCGGTGATGCCGGAGCAGGCATAGAGGCAGGCGAGTTCGGTCGGCAGGTTGCCGTAGGGGTAGAGATATTTTGCGTCCGGCACGAGCACGTGGTCGGCATAGCCGCCGTCGTTGTTGACGCCCAAGGCACGCGGCGTCGGGCAGAGATGTTCGATGCCGGTGGTGCAATACCAGCACTTGCCGCAGCCGATCCAGGGATAGACCACGGCCTTGTCGCCTACCTTGGCGCCTTTTGCATCGGGACCCAGCGCCACGACCTCGCCCACGATCTCGTGGCCCATGGTGCGGGGCGGGTTCATGGTCTTCTGGGTCGACACCTTGTTGCCGCCGCCCATGTCGAAGAAGCCTTCCCACAGATGGACGTCGCTGTGGCAGACGCCGGCGGCGGTGACGCGCACCAGGACCTCGGCGCCCTGCGGCGCCGGATTGGCTTCCTCGACCTTCTGCAGCGGCTGGCCGAACTCGACGACCTTGTAGCTTTTCATTGAACGAACTCCCGTGTCTTTCGCGCCGGACCATAGGCCGAAACCGCCGTATCGTCCTCTGTCACGAGAGGTAACCGATACCGCGCTGCGGTTGAACATTCAAAATTCCCCAAAGTTTCGAAAATCCGTTTACAGCCCGAGGAGCATGCCCCACGATCCGCGCCTATCGGAGGAAACGAAGGCTATGGGCAAGATCCTGACGATGCCATTCGACGGTTCCAAGGAGAGCGCGACCGCCACGACCGCGCCCCAGGATGTCAGCCTGGAGGATGCGGCCACCTTCGACGTCCTGCGCAAGATGCGGGAAGACATCCTGTGTTGCGTGCTGAAGCCCGACCAGAGGCTGCGCTTCGGCGAGCTCCGGCAACGCTACGGCACCAGTGTCGGCACGCTCCGCGAGGCGCTGTCGCATCTGGTGTCGGAGGGGCTGGCGCGGACCGAGGCCGGCCGCGGCTTCCAGGTGGCGCCGATCTCGCTGGCCGACTTCCTCGATCTGTCGGAACTGCGGGTCTATCTCGAGACCACGACGCTGGCCGATGCGATCCGCCACGGCACCGACGCCTGGGAAGCCGAGATCGTGAGTTCGTACTTCCTGCTCGCCAAGCTCGCGGCGCCGAGGCCGGACGACCCGGTCAGCGTCAAGCGCGAATGGGGCAAGCGCCACAAGCGCTTCCACGATTCCCTGGTGGCGACCTGCACCTCGCCGTGGTCGCTGCATTTCCGCAGCGAGCTGTTCGACCAGGCCCGGCGCTATCACTGGCTGACGATGATCCATGCCCGCTCGCGGCGTCGGAACGAACATCTTGAACTGCGCGACGCCGTGCTGGCGCGCGACGCCCATCTCGCCTGCGGGCTGATCGAGAAGCACATCCGCACCACGGTCGAGCAGGCGGCGTCGGAAGTGCCGGGCCTCACGATGAATGCCCGCGCCCCGCGCGGCGACAGGCGAAAGAAAGCGTAGGAGGACATCATGGACGCACTTCACAAGGCGGCGACCTACGACATCGGCGGCCTCAGCTATCCGCAGCCGTTCAAGATCCGGCGACTCGGCCATTTCGGCTTCAACGTCGCCGACCTCCAGGGCGGCATCGATTTCTATTCGAAGCTGCTCGGCTTCCGCATCACCGATGTGCGCGACCTCAAGAAGATTCCCGGCCGCGAGGAGATGGCCAAGCGCCTCGAGGATGGCCGCATCGTCTTCATGAGCCACAATTCGGACCATCATGCCTTCCTGCTGGCGCATAAGTCGCTGGGCGCCATCTTCGGCGACGATGCGGTGGCCAAGGACATCACCGTCAACCAGATCACCTGGCAGGTCGGCACCATGGACGAGGTGTTCGCCGCCGCCGACTATTTTCGTGGCAAGCAGGTCGAGATCCGCCGGGTCGGCCGCGACATGCCGGGCAGCAACTGGCACACCTACATTCGCGATCCCGACGGCCAGACGGTCGAGCTCTACTACGGCATGGAGCAGATCGGCTGGGACGGCCGCAGCAAGCCCGAGGCGATGTACTACCGCGCCTTCCGCGAGCGGCCGGAGCTGCCGCAGATATCGGAGGAGCAGGAGGTCCGCGATGCCGTCGCCAAGGGCATCGACATCAACGCCGGAAACACCATCCAGGATCGCGGCAGCGAAGAATACGTCGTGGCGGGTGTGCGGCTGCCGCGGCCGTTCAAGGTCACGAACATCGGGCCGATGAGCCTGTTCGTGGCCGATGTCGGCGCCTCGGAGGCCTTTTACACGGAGACCATGGGCTTCGTGCGCACCGAGGCGGTCACCTACAAGGGCCATCGCTGCGTCTTTCTGCGCAACGGCGGCGAGCATCATAGCCTGTCGCTGTTTCCCAAGGCGCTGCGCAGTGAGCTGGGTCTCAACCCGGACACTTCAGTGGCGTCGATGGGCGTGCAGGTCGGCAGCTACCGCCAGCTGCGCGACGCAGTCTCGTTCCTGAAGAAGAAGGGCGTGCGCTTCACCGATGCAATTCCGCCGGAGCTGTATCCCGGCGTCGACTACGCCGCGCACTTCCTTGATCCGGCCGGGCATTGTCTGATGCTCTACTACTACATGGAACGCGTCGGCTGGGACGGCAAGCCGCGGCCGGCAGAGCAGCGCCGCAAGGTCGGCAAGGACTGGCCCGAAAGCCTGGAGCCGATGTCGGACAGCTACGCCGATCCGGTCTTCATGGGGCCACTGGGCTAAGTTGGGGGTTAGGGGAGACGTCATGAGCAAGTATGGAATCGGCCAGCCGGTACTGCGGTTCGAGGATCCGCGCCTGCTGCGCGGGCAGGGCCGCTACATCAACGACGTCAATCTGCCCGGGCAGGTCCATGCAGTGTTCGTGCGCTCGCCGCATGCCCATGCGCTCATCAAGTCGATCGATGTGGCGGAAGCGCGCAAGTCACCGGGAGTGCTCGCGGTCTATACCGGCCACGACGTCGTGGCCGACGGGCTCGGCATGCCCAAGGCCAACATGCCGCGCAAGCGCCCCGACGGTAAGCCGATGTACGCCCCGCAGCGGCCGCCGCTCATCACCGACCGCGTGCGCTATGTCGGCGATCCGGTGGTGATGGTGATCGCCGAGTCGCTGGCCGAGGCCAAGGACGCCGTCGACTTGGTCGAGATCGACTACGAGCCGCTCAAGTCCGTGACCTCGACCGCCGATACCGTGAAGCCGGGCGCGGCGGCGGTGTGGGACGATTGCCCCGACAATATTTCCAACTTCGTCGAGCGCGGCAACAAGGCTGCGACCGACGAGGCGATCAAGGGTGCGGCCAAGGTCATCAAGCGGCGCTACGAGATCACGCGCGTGCACGCCCAATACATGGAGCCGCGCGGAACTTTGGGTGTCTACGATCCCGGCGAGGACCGCATGACGCTCTATGCCGACGTGCAGTATCCCCATCGCGTGCGCAACATGCTGGCGCAGAACGTCTTCAAGGTGCCCGAGAGCAAGATGCGGGTGATCGCGGGCGATGTCGGCGGTGGCTTTGGCACCAAGGGCTGGCAGTACATCGAGCACCGCCTGACCTTGTGGGCGGCGCGCAAGCTGCTGCGTCCGGTGAAGTGGACCTGCGAGCGCTCCGAAGCCGTGATGGCCGACGAGCACGGGCGCGACAATATCGGCGAGATCGAGCTGGCGCTCGACAAGGACAACAAGTTCGTGGCGCTCCGCCTCAACATGCTGGCCAACATCGGCGCCTATGTCGGCTCGGACCGCAACCTGCTGTCGCCGTTCGGCATGATCGGCACGGTGCTGGGCGTTTATCTCATTCCCAAGGCCTACATCAACGTGGTCGGCGTGCTCTCCAACACCAACCCGACCGCGCCCTATCGCGGCGCCGGGCGACCGGAAGCAATTTACCTGATTGAACGCCTGATCGACGACGCGGCCCGCGAGCTGGGGGTCGATCGCGTCGAGCTGCGGCGCAAGAACATGCTGTCGGAAGCGGCGCTCCCGTACCAGAGCCCGGTCGGGCCGTTCTACGACTGCGGCGAGTTCGAGAAGAACATGGACATGGCGATCAAGCTTGCCGACGTGGCGGGTTACGCGGCGCGGGCCGAGGAGTCGAAGAAGCGCGGCAAGCTGCGCGGCCTCGGCATCGTCAATGCCATCGAACAGGCGGCCGGCACGGCGCAGCCGGAATATGCCGAGATCCGCTTCAATCCGAGCGGCTCGGCGGCGCTGCTCATGGGCACCAAGAATCAGGGCCAGGGCCATGAGACCATGTTCAAGCAGATCCTGAACGAGCGGCTGGGTATCGACCCTGGAGACGTGCAGTTCATCGACGGCGACACCGATCGCGTCGCTTTCGGCATGGGCACCAACGGCTCGCGCTCGACGGTGCTGGGCGGCTCGGCGTTGTACGGCGCCGCCGAGAAGGTGATCGCCAAGGGCAAGCGTATCGCGGGACACCTTCTGGAAGCGGGCGAGCAGGACATCCAGTTCGCCGACGGTACTTTCAAGGTCGCCGGCACCGACAAGAGCGTCTCGCTGAAGCAGGTCGCCATGGCCGCCTTCAATCCGACCAAACTGCCCAAGGGTTTCGAGGGTGGCCTCTACGAGAACGCCACTTTCCTTGGCGAGAAGGACACCTATCCCAACGGCTGCCACATCTGCGAGGTCGAGGTCGATCCCGACACCGGCGAGGTCAAGCTCCAGCGCTATGCCGTGGTCGACGACGTCGGCACGGTGATGAATCCGATGGGCTTGAAAGGCCAGATCCATGGCGGCGTCGCCCAGGGCGCGGGCCAGATCCTGAGCGAACAGGTCGTGTGGGACCGCGAGAGTGGCCAGCTTCTGACCGCGAGCTTCCTCGACTACGCCATGCCGCGCGCCGACACGATGTGCAGCATGGAGGTCAAGAGCAACCCGGTGCCGACCAAATACAATCCGCTGGGCGCCAAGGGTGCCGGCGAGGCGGGCACGGTGGGCGCGATGCCCGCGATCATGAACGCGGTGCTGGATGCCGTGGCGCCGCTCGGCGTCAAGGACGTCCTTATGCCGGCGACCGCGCAGAACGTGTGGGGGGCCATTCAGCAAGCGAAGAAGGTGGGAGCAGTCGGATGAGCGTCTTAGAAGGGCCGCGCAAGGAAGTGCGGCATGTGATGAAGGACGGCAGCGCCTATTGGGTGGAGTTCAAGGACGGCAAGATCGTCTTCGCCGACGGCCGCACCTGCGATGAGAAGGATGTGGTTCATCTGCCGCCGTGCAACCCGACCAAGATCCTGTGCGTGCACGTGAACTACATCTCGCGCTACTTCGAGTTCCGCAATACCCGCGTGCCGCCGCCGACGCCGACCTATTTCCAGAAGCCGCTGACGGCACTCAACGCCCACAAGGGCGAGCTGATCAAGCCCAAGGGCTACAAGTACGTGAACTACGAAGGCGAGATGGCGGTCGTGTTCGGCAAGATGACCAAGAACGTCACGCGCGAGGAGGCCTGGGACTGCATCGCGGGCTTCGCGCCGTCGAACGACTTCGGTTGCCACGATTTCCGCGACACCGATGCGGGCTCCATGTTGCGCGTAAAGGGCATGGACGGCTTCTGCCCGATCGGGCCTGGCCTGGTCTCGGGCGTCGATGTGCGCAAGTCGACGCTGCGCTCCTACAAGAACGGCAAGATGGTGCAGGAAGGCGCGGTCAGCGAGCAGATCTTCGACTGCGGCTACCTGATCGCCGACCTCGCGCGCCACATCACCTTCCTGCCGGGCGATATCCTGCTCACCGGCACGCCGGCCAACTCGCGGCCGCTCGAGGCTGGCGACATGATCGACGTCGAGGTGTCGGGTGTCGGCCGCCTGTCGAACAAGGTCATCGAAGCGCCGGCGCCGCGCGCCGAGGTCGGCTTCCCGCCCAGCCCCGACAGCGACGGCGTGCGCCAGGTGGCGCTCGGCAACGAGGAGCGCCTGCCCGACAAGTTCAAGGCTTCGTAGGATTAAATATACGGAGGGACATCATGGTAGCGATCAAGGTTGCCGAGTTCGCCTGGCCACGCATGGAAGCACCGGACCTCGACGCGATGGAGGAGTTTCTCACCCATTTCGGCCTGGTGCGGGCCGAGCGCACAAACGACGCGCTCTACATGCGCGGCACCGACGATCATCATCACCTGCATGTCACGCAGAAGGGCGGCACGAAGTTCATCGGCTTCGCCTATCACGCGGCCGACGAGGACGACCTGAAGCGCCTGGCCAAGCTGCCCGGCGCCTCGGGCATCGAGACCGTCGACGAGCCGGGCGGCGGCAAGCGGGTTCGGCTCACGGAGCCCAACGGCTACCAGATCGAGGTCATTGCCGGGCAGAAGCGCGTGACACCGGTCAGGGTTGCACGCGACGAACTGAACAGCGCCCGTGAACCCGAGCGCCGGGCCGGCAAGCTGATGCGGCTGTCCAAGTCGCCGACATCGGTGCAGCGGATCGGGCACGGTGTCCTGTCCACGCCCAAGGTCAAGGAGACCGTGGCGTGGTTCCGCGAGACTCTGGGCATGATCCGCTCCGACGATGTCTATGCCGGCGACAAGGAAAACATCATCGGCTCGTTCAACCGGCTCGACCGCGGCACCGAGTATGTCGATCATCACGTCTTCTTCTGCAACCACAATGTCCGGGCCGGGTTGAACCACGTCTCCTATGAGGTGCAGGACATCGACTGCGTCTTCCAGGATCACGAGTACATCAAGCGCTTGGGCAAGTACGACCATATGTGGGGCATCGGCCGCCATTTGCTGGGCAGCCAGGTCTATGACTACTGGTGTGATCCGTGGGGACGGGTGCATGAGCGCTGGGCCGACACCGACCGGCTGAACGCCTCGAACGGCGGCCATTTGGTGAGCGCCGAGGAGGGCTTCCAGTCACAATGGGGCGAGCGGCCGCCGGAACGCTTCCTCGGCCACGCCAGCCCCTGATCCTGCCAGCCCCTGATCCTGAAAGGAAAGAAGATGTCCAAGCCACCTGCCTCGAACCCCGCCCGCGACGCGGTGCGATCGTTCGCGCCCAAGCTGATCGATCTCACCGAGAAGGTCGTGTACGGCGACGTCTGGGAGAGGCCCGGCCTCTCCAAGCGTGACCGCAGCCTGATCACCTGTGCCGCCCTGGTCGCCATGAACCGCACCGAGCAACTGCGCGGCCATGTCGCCCGCGCCATCGACAACGGCGTGACCAAGGACGAGATCGTCGAGGTCATCACGCATATGGCGTTCTATTCCGGCTGGCCGACTGCCATGTCGGCGGCGGGCGTCGCCAAATCAGTGCTCGAAGAGGGAGAGAAGAAGTGAAGCTTTGCTATTTCAACGACTGGCGCCTGGGCGTCATCAAGGGCGATCAGGTCGTCGACGTCACCGACGCAGCCAAGGGCGTGCCTCATCGCGACACGCGCGACCTGATCGTCGGCGTCATCGCCGAATGGGACAGTTACAAGGGCAAGCTGGAGAAGGCCGCCGCTGACGGCAAAGGCGTCGCGCTCTCGAGCGTGCGGCTCCGCCCGCCGGTGCCGCGGCCCGGCAACATCGACTGCATGGCGGTCAACTACATGGAAGACGGCACCCTGCCGGAGAAGCCCGCCATCAACTGCTTCCACAAGGCAGCGACGGCCGTGATCGGCGACGGCGACACCATGGTGTTGCCCGACGTGCCGGCGAGCATCTTCGAGGGCGAGGCCGAGCTCGCGCTGGTGATCGGCAAGCGCGCCTCCAATGTGAAGGCCGCCGACTACAAGCAGTACATCTTCGGCTACACCTGCTTCATCGACGGTTCGGCGCGCGGCCTGCCGCCACCGGGCAACGTCTTCTTCCAGATGAAGTCGCGCGCCACCTTCGCGCCGACCGGGCCGTGGCTGGTGACCGCCGATGAGATCTCAGATCCGCAGAAGCTGGGCATCGAGCTGAAGAACAACGGCGTCACGATGCAGAAGTTCAACACTGACGACATGGCGCACCAGATCCCGCGCTGCATCGAGTGGCTGAGCTCGATCCACACGCTCGAGCCGGGCGACATCGTCGCCACCGGCACCAATCACCGCGGGCTGAACTCCTTCATGGACGGCGACAAGGTCGAGCTCTCCATCGAGAAAGTGGGCACGCTGAAATTCAACGTGAAGGACGAGCTCAAGCGCACCTGGGCCCGCACCACGCGTTCGCAGCACAAGGACAAGGGCGGCGAGGGGCCGCACACGCCGCAGCTCACCGGCAAGTACGCCAAGAAGTAGGCCCATGTCCCGATCGCTGCATGTGCCGGCCGGACTCTTCGACGGGCGCGGGTACGGTTTCGCGCAAGTCACGGTGGTCCGCACGCCGTTTGGCCGGTCCGTGCACGTGGCCGGCCAGGTTGCCTGGGATGCCGACGGCAGCGACGGCACTCGCAACGGTCGGCGCGAGCCTCGATCAGGTCGGCGCCTTCACGCTGTACATCAAGCAAAGCCACATGAAGGAAGGCAAGGCCATCGCGTCGGCGCTCAAGGCGGCGTTTGGCGAAAACCTGCCGTGCTCGACCTGGATCGGCGTATCGGGTCTGGCGCGCGAAGAATTCCTCGTCGAGGTCGAGCCCTCGGTGGTCTTCCTGCCATCCACTGAATAAAGAAAGGGCGCCGCGGTTTCCCGCGGCGCCCTCCCGGTGACAGTTAGTGCGTGAGCGCCGGCTGAGCGGAGGCCACGACGGGGATCGCGCGGGCCTTCTTCTCTTCCGGGATCTCGCGCTGCAGCTCGATCGTGAGCAGACCGTTGGCAAGCTTCGCGCCCACGACCTTCACATGGTCGGCGAGCTGGAAGCGGCGCTCGAAATTGCGCCCGGCGATGCCGCGATAGAGATACTGCTTCTCGTCCTGCCCGTCGGCCGAAGTCTGGCCGGTGACCAGGAGCTCGTTCTCCTTCTGGGTCACGTTGAGCTCGGCCTCGGCGAAGCCCGCCACTGCCATCACGATGCGGTAGTCGTTCTCGCCGGACTTCTCGATATTGTACGGGGGGTAGCCGTTGGTGCTGGCTTGCCCGGCCACCGAGTCGAGCAGGTTGAAGACCCGGTCGAAGCCGACGGTGGCGCGATAAAACGGGGAATAGTCGATCGTACGCATGAACATCCTCCAGTGAGCGATGGTGTGATGCCGCCCGCCCCGGCATGGGCACAGGCGACAGCAGGGATTTAGGAACGGCTGGGCCAGCTTCAAGGGGAGTAAAAATTTCCTTCCTGGCCGGGCAGGCAGCAGGAAATGCTCCGTTGCGGGAAACCTTCGGTAATTCAAGTCATGGCGGACGTGCGAAACATCGCCAGATCAAGAGTTCCCAAGAGCGCCGTCAAACGCGGGTGCCCGCATGTCCAAGTTCCTTCGCAAGCCCGAGCCCATTCTCTGGGTCCTGTCGATCTCCCAGGCCGCCGCCATGCTGGCCTTCAACGTCGTGCTGCGGGCCGCCGTCTCGTGAAGCATCTGCCGATGTTCTTCGATCTCGCCGGCCGCATGGTGGTCGTGGCGGGTGAAGGGCTGGCGGCCGACCGTCGCGCCGAGACCGCACGCTCGGCCGGCGCCGACGTGGTGCGGCTTGCCGTGACCGCCACCGTTGCCGATTTCCGCGGCGCTACGGCTGCCTTCATCGCCACCGGCACGCTCGAGGGTGATACCGCGCTCCAGCGCATTGCCAAGGCTGCCGGCGTGCCGGTGAACGTGGCCGACCGGCCGGCGCTCTGTGACTTCATCCTGCCCGCGATCGTCGACCGCGACGGCGTCGTGGTCGCGATCTCGACCGGCGGCGCCTCGCCCACCCTGGCCAGCATTTTACGCGGCCGCATCGAGGCAGCCTTGCCGGAGCGGATTGGCGCGTTGGCAAAATTGGCCAAGACTTTCCGTGCCCAGGCGAACGCCCTGATCCCCGACCCGGCCCGCCGTCGCGGCTTCTGGCGCCGCTTGGTCGAAGGGCCGGCGGCACGGCTGGCGCTTGCCGGCGACGAAGCCGGTGCGCGGCGTGTCGTACTCGGCGAACTCGACGCCGTCCGCCGCCGCCTGTCTCCCGTCGGCATCGCCCATATCGTGGGTGCCGGTCCCGGCGATCCCGACCTGCTGACGCTCCGGGCCGCGCAACTTCTGCAGGAGGCCGACGCCATCCTGCACGACGAGCTGGTGCCGGCTGCGATTCTCGGGCGCGCGCGCCGCGATGCCGAGCTGGTTTCGGTCGGCAAGCGCAAAGGCAGCGCCGGTTGGGCGCAGGCCGACATAGAAGCCGAACTGGTGCGCCGGGTGCGGGCCGGCCAGACGGTCGTGCGCCTCAAAGCCGGCGATCCCTTCATCTTCGGACGCGGCGGCGAGGAGCTCGACGCACTGCGCGCCGCCGGCCTGCCCGTATCGGTCGTCCCGGGCATCACCGCGGCCTTGGGCTGTGCGGCCTCGGTCGGCATTCCCCTGACGCACCGCCGCCTCGCCTCGGCCGTGACCTTCGTGACCGGCCATGGCGCCGAGGGTCGCGAGGCCGCCTGGCCCGCGCTGGCCGCGAGTGGTCACACGCTGGCGATCTACATGGGCGCCACGGAAGCGTCGGCCGTGCGCGATCGTCTGCTGGACGCCGGCACGGATCCCACCACGCCGGTCGCCATCGTCGAGAACGGCACGCGGCCCGACGAGCGGGTCTCGGTTGGCCGGCTCTCCGACCTGGCGCGGCTTGCCGCCACCCATACCCGCAGCGAGGCCGGTCCCAGTCTCATCATCGTCGGCGAGGTCGCGGGTCTCGCGGCCGCGGCCGGCCAACCGCTCCTCGCAGAGGTGTCCTGATGGCCAAGAATCTGAGCGGCGACCTCCAGGTCGCCAGCGCCAACCGCCTCGCCGACGGCGTCGTGGTCTGGCTCGACGATGCCGGCCAATGGACGACCCGGCTCGACCGCGCCGCCATCGCCCGCGACAGCCGCACGGCTGAGATCCTGCTGCTGCGCGGCCTTGCCGAGGCCTTCACGGTGATCGATCCGTTCCTCGTGGCGGTGACCGAGGACGACGACGGCACCATCGAGCCGCTGTCCTTGCGCGAAAAGATCCGGGCCTCGGGGCTCACCTTCGACGCCATCGCCGCCGATGCGGTGCGTTATGCCTGACACTCATTTTTACCGTTACGACGATTACGACCGCTCGCTCGTCTCCGAGCGCGTCGACCAGTTCCGCGACCAGGTGCGCCGCCGCTTGGCCGGCGAGCTGACCGAGGAGCAGTTCAAGCCGCTGCGTCTTCACAACGGCCTCTACCTGCAGCTCCACGCCTACATGCTGCGGATCGCCATTCCCTATGGCACGCTGTCGTCGCGCCAGTTGCGCAAGCTGGCCGACATCTCGCGCAAGTACGACCGCGGCTACGGCCACTTCACCACCCGGCAGAACCTGCAGCTCAACTGGATCAAGCTCGAGGACGCGCCCGATGCGCTGGCAGCCCTGGCCGAAGTCGACATGCATGCACTGCAGACGAGCGGCAATTGCATCCGCAACGTCACCGCCGATCATTTTGCCGGCGCCGCCGTCGACGAGATCGAGGATCCGCGCATCTGGGCCGAGATCGTGCGCCAGTGGTCGACGCTCCATCCCGAATTCACCTTCCTGCCGCGCAAGTTCAAGATCGCCATCACTGGCTCGCCCAACGACCGCGCCGCCGTCCGCGTGCACGACATCGGGCTTCGCCTCTGGCGCAACGCCGAAGGCGAGGTCGGCTTCGAGGTGATCGTGGGCGGTGGCCTCGGCCGCACGCCGATGATCGGCAAGACCTTGCGCGAATTCCTGCCCAAGAACGAGCTGCTCGCCTATCTCGAGGCGACCTTGCGTGTCTACAACCGCTATGGACGGCGCGACAATCTTTATAAGGCCCGGATCAAGATTCTGGTCCACGAGGTCGGTGTCGAGAAGATGCGCGCCGACATCGAGGCGGAATACGCCGAGACCCGCGACGGGCTGCTGGGCCTCGATAACGAGACCATCGAGGCGATCGCGCGCCAGTTCGCGCCGCCCGAGCTGCCGCCGCGGCCGGAAAGGGTCAGCGCTGTGGAGGCGCTGAAGCTGGTCGATCGCGACTTCGCCCTGTGGCTGAAGTCGAACGTCGCGCCGCATCGCGTAAAAGGCTACGCCATCGTGACGGCGTCGCTAAAACCCGCCGGCGCGCCGCCGGGCGATGCCAGTGCCGTGCAGATGGAGGGCATGGCCGACATCGCTGAAGCATTTAGCCAGGCCGAGCTCCGGGTCAGCCATGAGCAGAATTTGATCCTGCCGCATGTTGCGGTGGAAGACCTGCCGACGGTGTACGTGGCGCTGGGGCGCCTCGGCTTCGCCGAAGCCAATGTCGGCAAGATCACCGACATCATCGCCTGCCCGGGTCTCGACTATTGTGCGCTGGCCAACGCGCGCTCGATCCCGGTGGCGCAGCAGATCTCCAACCATTTCGCGAGCCTGGCGCGCCAGCACGACATCGGCGACCTGAAGATCAAGATCTCGGGCTGCATCAATGCCTGCGGCCATCATCACGTCGGCCACATCGGCATCCTGGGCGTCGATAAGAACGGGGTCGAACTCTACCAGATCAGCCTGGGCGGCGACGTCGACTTCGGCAAGACGGCGCTCGGCACGATCCTCGGACCCGCCGTGACGGCCGACAAGGTCGTGGACGCCGTCGACTCGCTGGTCGGCACCTACCTCGACACCCGCGCCGCCGGCGAACGCTTCGTCGACACTTTTAGGCGCATCGGCGCCGAGCCCTTCAAGGATCGTATGTATGCCGCTCTATAGGGAAGCCACCTCCGAGGCTCTCATCGTCGAGGATCCCTGGCTGCGGCTCGCCGACGATGCTGCGGTGCCGGCCGACGGCATGGTGCTGGTGAGCTTTGCACGCTGGCGCGAGGCGCGGGCGGCATTGCTCGCCCGGCGTGGGCCGGTCGGCGTGGCGCTGGCCAACACCGATCCGGTCGAGGCGCTGGCGCCCGACGTGTCGCGGCTCGACCTCGTGACGCTGCATTTTCCAAAGTTCAGCGACGGGCGTGCCTACAGCCAGGCGCGCCTGCTGCGCGGCCGGTTCGCCTACCAGGGCGAGCTGCGTGCGACCGGCGGCGTCCTGCAGGATCAGGCGGCGTTCATGCTGCGCTGTGGCTTCGATGCCTTTGAGAGCGAACAGAAGGGCTTCGGCGAGGCGCTTGCCAAGGCGCGGACCCTGTTCAGCATCGTCTATCAGCCGGCCGAGGATGGCCGGGCGCCGGCCTCGCTGCTGCGGCTGAAGCGCCGCAACGTGCTGGTGTCATAAAGCGGGATGAGTTGAGGTCTGGTTGTCGTCCCGGCTTGTGTGGAGTGACTCCGGAACGTTTGTTCGGTCAAGGGAGCGCG
>CAMARK010000062.1 GCA_945860205.1 Reyranella massiliensis 521
TCGGTGATGATGAGCCTCGCCATGGGCATGCGTCAGTGCCTGGGGCTCTTCCTGCCGCCGATGACGCAGGCGCTTGCCATGTCGGCATCGGATTTCACTTTCGCGATCGCGGTCCAGAACATCGTCTGGGGCCTGGCGCAGGCGCCGCTCGGCGCGATCGCCGACCGCTGGGGCTTGCGTCCGGTGATGGTGCTGGGGGCGATCGCCTATGTCGCCGCGATGGCTGCCATGGCCGCGGCAACCGGCACGTGGACGTTCATGCTGGCACAGGCCTTGATCGGCATCGGCATCGCCTGCACGGGCTCGTCGCTGGCGATGACGGCCGCCGCGCGTGTCGCCTCGCCCGAGCGGCGCAGCGTGATCCTGGGCATCGTCGGCGCCTTCTCCTCGGTCGGCACGCTGGTGATCGCGCCCGTGCTGCAGGGGCTGCTGGGTGCCTGGGACTGGCGATGGGGCGCGGTGCTGTTCGTGCTGCTCGCGGCCGCGATGGTGCCGGCGGCGATCATCACGGGCCGGGTCGATCGCCTGCCGCAGCCGTCGCTGCAGCGCGCGTCGGCCGCCTCCGCGATCGCAGAGGCGCTGCGCAACCGCCGCTTCGTCGTCTTGTGCTGCACGCATTTCGTCTGCGGGCTGCAGCTCATCTTCATCAACACGCACCTGCCGAATTATCTGGCGCTCTGCGGCCAGGACCCGATGCTGGGCGCCACGGCGCTGGCCATCATCGGCGGCATCAACATCGCGGGCTGCCTGCTGGCCGGCTGGCTCGGCCAGCACTACCTCAAGAACGTCCTGCTGGGCCTGACCTATCTCGCCCGCTCCGCCGTGGTGATGATCTATTTCCTGCTGCCGCCGACGCCCACGACCACGATCCTCTTCGCGGCGGCGATGGGCATGCTGTGGCTGGGTGTCATCCCGCTGGTGTCGGGCTATGTTGCCGATCTGTTCGGGACGCGCAACATGGCGACGCTGCTCGGCGTGTCGTTCGTCATCCACCAGATGGGCTCGGTCGTCGGCGCCTGGGGCGGCGGCATGATCTTCGACATGTTCGGCAATTACGACCTGGCCTGGCGGTTCGGCGTGTCGCTGGGCATCGTGGCGGGCCTCGTCCAGATCCTGTTCGGCGGACCCTCCGGCACCTGGTCGCGCACGCCGCCGGCGCCCGCGGCGGGCTGAGCTCTCGATCGCGGCGCCGCCCTCAGGGAACAGGTGAGGCCCTGATTGACGCCTGAACTGTGTGATCAAATCGTGCCCTGATGCCTCGAACGGCTCTCAAAGGTGCAGGGCGGAATTTCCTGGGCAACCAAAGCGGACCACCGACGTATGTATGCGGTCGCCAACAAAAGGTCGGTGCCGTGGCTCAAAACAAGGCCAAGAAGCTCGCCTGGACCTCAGGTGCCCTCATTCTCATGTTCCTGGCCTTATCGGGCTGGGCTCGATTGACCGGTCAGGCGCCGATCGCAGAGGCACATGCTGTCGAGGTGGATGGGATGCTGCTCAAGATCGAAGCCCTGAAGGATGATGTGGTCGGCCGATTGATCAAATGTGAGAGCGAAGGCCACTCCGAAGCAGACGGCATCATTGTCTTCGACGTCAACAGAGTTCCCTCGATTGGACAGTTTCAATTTCAGCGCAAGACAGTTCAGCACTACGTCCGTGAGATCGAGGGTCGCGCGATCACGGGGAAAGAAGCGATAGAGATCGCACTGGACACGGAAAGGGCAGCCGGTCTCGCGAAGAAGATCATCTTCGAGAAGGACGGCACCCGACACTGGCACAACTGCGCAACCAAGCTCGGCCTATATCGGGAAGTGAAGCTTATACAGAAGTTGGCGAAGTAACCGGGCACCGGGGATCAGTTCTGTTGCGATGCCGTAAGCGAGGCTGATAGCGTCGCAAGCTGTCGACTTGTCGACCGCCACGCGACGGAGCCCCGCATGATCATCGACCGCATAGAACCCATCGCGCTCCGGATTCCGGCACCGAAGCGCACCGTGGGCGTGCCGCAGCCGCTGGCGAACGCCGACATGTGCCTCACCCTCTGTCGCGTCACGACGCGCGACGGCCTGGTGGGCTACGGCGAATGCCTGTCGCTCCGCCCGCCGATGCAGAACGCGTTGTTCGCCACCATTCGCGATGCCATAGCGCCTCATTATCTGGGCAAGCCGGTCGACCAGAAGGAGGCGCTGAACCTCGCGGCGCGCAAGCGCTTCGCGAGCTTCGGCCGCGCCGGCACGGTGCTGAACGCGCTCGCGGCCGTCGACATCGCGCTATGGGACATCGCCGGCAAGGCCTCGGGCCAGTCCGTCTCCGCCATGCTGGGCGGCGCCCGGCGCACCCAAGTGCCGGTGATGGCAAGCCTCGACAAGTACGATCATCCCGGCCGCGCCCGGCAGCGGGTCGAGCAGGCGCTGGCTTCAGGCGTGGCGTCGGTGAAGGTGCACGAGGCGAGCCTGGAAGTGATCGAGGAGGTGCGCCGCGCGATCCCGCCGGCAACGCCCTATGTCGCCGACAGCAACAACGCCCACACCCTGGCCGACATCAGGCGCGACGCGAAGCGCTGGGCGGCCCTCGGCCTGCTGTGGTTGGAGGACCCGTTCTGGCCGCCCGAGGATCTGCTCGATTGTCCCGCCCTGCCGGGGATCGTGATCGGCATGGGCGCCGATTTCGGCTCGGCCGAGCAGATGGCGGTCTACAGCATGACCCCGGCGATCGGCGTGCTGCAGCCCGACGTCTGCATGCTGGGCGGCCTCTCCGAGGCAAAGCGCACGCTCGCCATGCTGGAGGCGGCGAAGAAGACGGCGGCGCCGCACACGCCGTTCGTCGGGCCGGCGGCGCTCGCGTCGCTGCACATGCTGGCCGTTACCGCGGAGGAGGGCTATTTCGCCACCGTCGAGGCCGACGACTCGATGGATCTCTACGGCATCGGCCTCACGCGCTGGCAGAAGTCGCTCGACGTGCCGACCGGTCCGGGATTGGGCTTCGTTCCCGATCCCGAGTTCCTGCGCCGTCATCTCTATGCAGCAGGCTGAGTGACGCTCGCTCATGTTCCTCTCCCCCTCTAGGGGGAGAGGCTAGGTGAGGGGGCGATTCCGCGGCATCTAACCTCTGCAAACAGCCTCGATGTTGTGGCCGTCCGGATCGAGCACGAACGCCGCATAGTAGGTGGGGCTGTAGTGTTTCCTGATGCCGGGAGCACCATTGTCCCTGCCGCCAGCCGCAAGGGCTGCCCGATGAAACGCGTCCACCGCCTCACGCGTCTCGACTTCGAAGGCGACATGAAAAGGACCCGGGGGTGCTTCGCGCGTGTGAATGTAGAACAGTGCGCGCCCATCCGCGCCGAAGCGTGCCGACTGTTCACTTTCGTCAATCAGGGGAAGCCCTAACGCTTCGAATATCCGCTTGTAGAAGTCCTTGCTCCTCGCGAGATCCTTCACGCCAAAACCGATGTGGGCGACCTTCATGACGGTGATTCTAGCACGATCCGGCGATGATCAACCGGCGATCAGCCGCGCCGCCTCGACGCCTTCGTGCCACTGCACGAGGGTGCCGTAGAAATCGAAGGTGATGACGGTGGGCATGCTGGAACTCTTACGCAGCTGTTCATTGTGACCAAGGCATGGATACCGAGGTGAGTCCAATCCAGGAGGCGGCGATACTTGGCTGTCATCAGCGACTTAGGAAGACGGTTGTATAGTGGAACGATAAATAAACTTACTGTGCTAGACTGAGGATGAATAGCGAAGGGGGAGAGAAGAATGGCTATTTGCGGAACTCTCTAACCAAGACGACCGGCGCAAGGGTCCAGATCGACCGGCCGCTACTAGCCTTTCCGGCAAGATCGCCCAAATTTTGAAGGGATACTCTGAGCATCCTGAAGATGAAGAGGGCAAAAGTCAGCGAATCGGAAGTGACGGTGTACTGATTAGGCTAGGTAAAAGCTGGCCGTTCGTCAGAAAAGCGCCGCCGGAGAAATAGAATAGGCGGTCGCGCGAGCGCCGACTCGTTCGACATGGCCGCAGAACTACTGCGGATGGAACCTGCAAGAAACTAAACGCCATCGATGATCTAACACTGCAAGCAGCCCAGTAAAATCCGCGAAGCTGATCTGCGATCGGCGATTCACAGATTCGGCCGGATTCACGGGCTGTCCGACAAGGATCCGGGCCGACCTAAAGGCGGCCACGAACCGCCACAAACAAAGGACTGCCGCAGATCGAAATGCTAGCGTTCACGCCCGTCCCCGGTTCACGCGGGACTGCCGGTGAGAACAGGGAGACAACAGTGACCGTCTTCACACGCCGCCGCGCGGTCGTTTTTGGCCTGAGCACTACCGCCCTCCCGTCATCGCTGCGCGCACAACCCGCCTGGCCGACCGGCCCGGTCACCTTTGTCGTCGGCTATGCCCCGGGCGGCAGCAACGACATCAACGCGCGCGAGCTGGCGGCGCTGATGTCGCCGATCCTTGGTCAACAGATCATCGTGGACAACAAGGCTGGCGCCAACGGCAGCCTCGGCCTGCGCGTCGTCGCCGGCGCCAAGCCGGACGGCTACACCCTGTCCTACACCTCGGCCCAGACCATCGTGGTCAATCCGTGGGTCCAGAAAGGCATGATCGACACGCTGACGACGCTCCTGCCGATCTGCCAGACGACGGATTACCAGTATGTGCTGGTCGCCAACCCGAAGGTGCCGGCCAACACCGCCGCGGAGCTGGTGGCGCTGGCCCGGCGGGAGCCCGGGAAGCTTACATATTCTTCGGCGGGCATTGGCAGCGGCAACCACCTGGCGGGCGCGCTGTTCACCGAGGCCGCCGGCATCGACGTCACGCACGTGCCCTACAGGGGCACCGGCCCGGCGCTGGCCGACACGATGAGCGGCATCGTCACCATGAACTTCTCCTCGCTGCCACCGGCTGTGCCGCAGGTGAAGGTGGGCAACCTGAAAGCGCTCGCCGTGACCGGCGATCACCGGATCTCGTCGCTGCCCGACGTGCCGACGCTGAAGGAGCAGGGGATCGATGCGGTGATCACCGGCTGGCACGGCCTGTTTGCGCCGGCCGGCACGCCCGATGCCCTCCTCGACACCATCGCCCGCCACGCCAAGCGGGCCATGATGGACCCCAAATGGGCCGCCGCCATGGCCAAGGATGGTGTCGAGTCGCCGCCCGAGCGCACCCGCGCCGAGTGGGCCCGCTATATCGCCGACGAACACGCCTTCTGGGGCAAGAAACTGAAGACCCTGAAGGTCGAATTGGACTAACCATGAAATCCCCTCCGCCTGCGAAGCGGTTGAGCTTGCGGGTCCAGCCGGGCACGACCGTCTCAGCGCTCTATCGCAAAGCGCCCAACGCCTCGGCGCTGCTGGTGCTCGCGCACGGGGCGGGTGCCGGCATGTCCCATCCGTTCATGGCCGCCATGGCCGATCTGCTGGCCGGCGCCGGCGTCAGCACGCTGCGTTTCCAGTTTCCCTATATGGAAGCCGGCTCCAGGCGGCCTGATCGCCCGGCCACCGCGCACGCGGCGGTGCGAGCGGCGGTCAAGCGGGCGGCCAAACTGGCGCCGGCGCTTCCTCTGTTCGCGGGCGGCAAATCGTTCGGCGGTCGCATGACCTCGCAGGCGCAGGCGCTGGAGCCGCTGCCCCATGTCCGGGGTCTTGTGTTTCTGGGGTTTCCGCTTCACGCGCCCGACAAGCCCTCGGTCGAACGGGCGGCGCATCTGCGCGACGTCCATGTTCCCCAGCTCTTCATTCAGGGAACGCGCGACGCGCTGGCTGAAGCCGGCCGCCTTCGAGGAGTCGTCAAGCGCCTGGGGAAACGGGCCAGGCTCTGGCCGGTAAAAGGTGCCGACCATTCCTTTGGCGTTCTGGTTCGGTCCGGCCGGACCCACGAAGAGGTTCTTCGGGAAATGGCCGACGTCGTGGCCGCATGGATAAAGGCCGCCTGGATAAAGGACGGGACGTCACACCCGGCGCTGCATCTCCTCGGTCGTCGGCAAGCGTCCGTCGGGCGTTAGCCGATCGACCACTTGCGGCAGCTGATCGCTGAGACCCTTCAGCAGCTCCTGGCGCGACAGGCCGGTGCGCTTCGCGAGGAAAGCGATCTGCTGCTCCGTCAGGACCTCGGAGAGATCGTCGGGACTCACTTCCCGGTTCTCGCCACGCGCGACCCACGAGTCGACGGCGTCGGACCGGCCGGCGCCGCGGAACTGCTGCACGAGGTCCATCATGCCGCCGGTCAGCAACGCGCCGATGATGCCCTTGGCGGTGGGGCCGCCGGTGGGTGAAGGCTTGAAAAAGTCCTCGAGTTGCTCGGCGGAGCCCGCCTTGTCGCCTGGGCCGTTTTGCGGGTTGGTCTTGCCGTAGGCCAGCAGCTCAGCGATTCCCCTGGCGATCGGCGGAACGCGGCCGGAAGAATCGCTTCGTCCTGTCAGAATGTCGAGCAGGGCCATTTTTGCCTCCCGTGAAGAACGGACAACGTCCTCGCGCGCGGCACGTTGCAGTCGGCCCGGACAGTGATACGATTTTCACGGGTGTTTGGGGCGTTATGCTTCAGGGGGAGGTTCTATGCCGATCCGCTGGACCGTTAATCATGCGGAACGGCTCGTCGAGGCAGTCTTGGATGGCGAAGTCAGCAAGGAAGACGCCACGCAATTCTTCGACGCAATCGAAGCGGCCAATGCCATTCCGTACCGGAAATTCGTGGATGCGACGGATACGCCTGCGAAGATCGACGAAAAGATCCTGGCGACTGTGGCAGAACGCATGGCACGCAATGGAAGTCGTAGCCCGATTGCCGTCGTCGTGCCGGCGACAGGCCCAGTAGACGGTCTCGCCCGGCTGTTTTTGATTATCGCGGAAGCAGACGGTGATCGTTCGCGTGTTTTCCGGGATGCCGTGGCGGCCCGGCAATGGTTGGATACACGGCAATAAGGACGACGCTGGGAGTTCACGTGCTTGCACTGCAAGCAGCCCGGCGGAATCCGCGAGGCTGATTTGCAAAACGCGATTCACAGGTTCAGCCGGATTCGCCCTATCTTTTCGCTATCGTCGCACGAGGCCTGTCTTCAAAGGCCGGGCCGCCCGGTCACTTGCCTTCCCGTCGCCCCGAGCGAGCGAAGCCGGGGTGCGCACCCTGGTACTTGCTGAGCGCAGCGGCTGCTTCAGACCAAAGACTACCTGCTGCGTCGAGGACTTCACCGACATAGAAGTTTCTCTGCAGTCGTGTGTATTGCTCAAGGGTGGTTTGCTCCTCCTGTTGAAGGCGGAGCAATTCAGGGTCCGACATGACGCAGACCTCCATTCAAGAAGAGCAGAGGCACGAAGATACGCAAGTTGGCACTGCGGTTTCCGTTCACTTTTGAACACCTCGCCAAGCGGCAAACAAGCAGGCTGGACGGTCGACGCCGTGCCGAACACGAAGAGGGCGAAGGTGATGGCGGCAATCGCCGCCCGTTGAAGATCGGACGGCCCTGCGCCCGGGGCCCGCGCTCGATCCTGATGCCCGCCGGCAGCCAGTGCGCGGGGATCGGGAGGCCAAGCAGCATCCAGCCGAACAGCGCCGCGATTCGGCGGGGTACTGGGAGAGTCCGCGGCGCTGTTCGGGCTGCCGGCGTAACGGCTTGAATCGGTTCGCGAATCGGCGGGCAGCGGCACAGGCTCAGGCACACCTGGCGGGGGAACAGCGGAACACTTCGTGTGCCGCTGCTCGACGTTCAGACGGGCGTCGCCGGCGGCCGCGTGCGCAACGCCCACGACAGCCACGCCGTCAGCACCAGCCCCGCCAACGCCATCACCAGCACCGCGCCGCGTGGCCCCAAGGGCGAGGCCAGGAGACCCGCCGCCAGGATGCCGAGCGGGCCGGCGCCGATGCCGACCGTGACCAGGCCCATCAGCCTGGAGCGCATCTCGGGCGGCGCCTCGGTCAGCATCAGGGTCGATTGCATGTTGCCGAAGCCCGCGGTGCCGAAGCCGCCGACGAACAGCACCAGCAACGCCAGCCAGTAGAACGGCGAGACGGCCATGATGACGAGGGTCCCCATGAACAGCGCCGATCCGCCGGCGAAAGCGACGCGGCGGTCCATGCGGAGGAAGCCGGCGGCGATCAGCGTGCCGCCAATCAGCGCGCCGGTCGGCTCGGCGGCGGCCAGCACGCCCACCAGCGCGGGGGAGACGTGGAACGCAGCCAGTCCAATAGGGGCAACAAGCCCCGTGTAGCAGAAGGCGAAGAGGTTGGTGACGACGGTGATGGCGAACACCAGCAGGATGGTGGGCTTGGTCCAGGCGAAGCGCAGGCCTTCCCAGATCTCGGCGGGGATGCGGGCGACCGCGAGCTTGCGCGTCACCTGGGTGTGGACGAGGCCGGCCAGCGCAAAGGCACCGGCGAACTGGACCAGCGCCGTCATGGTGTAGGCGCCCTTCATGTGCAGCCACTCGAAGGCGAGCCCGCCCAGCAACGGGCCGACCATGCGCGTCATGGCGTTGGTGGCGCTGTCCAGCGCGATCGCCTGGACGATGCGGTGAGGTCCCGCGGCCTCGCCCACCATGCGGCGGCGCGTCGACATCTCGGTGGTCCACATGGTGCCGCTCACGAGGTTGCCCACGGCCACGTGCCAGAGTTCGAGATGGCCGGTGGTGGCGAGCGTGGCGAGCAGCGTCGAGGTGACGGCCGCCACCACCAGCGCGGTCATCAGGATCAGCTTGCGGTTGATCGCCTCGGAGATCGCGCCAGCAAAGGCGCCGAGCAGGAGCAGCGGGAGCTGGCGCACCGCCACCACGACCGTGACGGCGAGTGCGGAGCCCGTGACCTCCCAGGCGAACAGGCCCGACGCCAGCATCTCCAGCCAGCGCATGGCATTGGCGAAGGCGCCGACCAGCCAGAGTCGGAGGAAGTCGGGCGAGCGCAGCAGCTCCCGGATCGGCGAGTCCATTGACGATAAGTCTAGCGCGACTCCTGCTGCAGCGCGCGCAGGAGTTCGCGGTCGACCGCGCCGGTCGAGGAACGTCCGCGGGATTGCGCGTAGCGCGTCGCGGCCGTCACCGTCATCGGCCCGGCGACGCCGTCCAGCGGGCCGGGGTAGAGGCCGAGCGCTTTCAGTCGGGTCTGCACGTCCAGGATCTCGCCGCGGTCGAGCGGGATGTCGATCGTCTGCGGTGGCGACGGGGACGGCGGCGACGGCGGAGCGATGGGCTCCGCTCGCACAGGCGGTGGGGGCGCCGGGTCGAGGATGGCCGGCCGCGTGTCGGTCGCCGGTGGCGGTGAGGGCATGGTCGCTGCGGCCACTGTCGGCGGCGCAGGCGATGGCGGTGCCGTCGCCGGGAAGAAGGCGAATGCACCGACCGCGACCGCGGTGGCGAAGCTCACCGCCAGCAACCCGAAGATCAGGCGGCTGCGCGGCAGCCCCGGTCGAGAGTTCTCCTCGTGCAGCGCGGCCATCCGCTCGTTGTTCGCCGGCGGGTTCCTGGCGAACCGGTCGGCAAGCTGCGCCGACAGGGACGCCATGGACCGGTCGAAGGCCTCATTGGCGGCGCCCGCGCCCCTTGCGCGGGCCGTTCTGTCTCCCTGGCGACTCATGAGCTGGTATCCGTTCCGTTACACGACGCTGAACGCGGGCATCCTTGCCCATCATGATCGCGGAAGGGGGTGCGGAGCGGTGACCAATCTGGGGCCAGTGTGGGGTCGCTACCGGCCGATCTCCTCGAGGTTCATGCCCTTTGTCTCGATGCGGAACCACCAGGTCACCAGCGCACCCAAGAGCGAGGTGAGGACGAGGCCGGCCAGGAGGAAATCGGTGCCGGTGTGGTAGAGGACCAACGGAAAGGCGAAGGCCGCGATCACGGCGCCCAGCTTGGCGAAGGCGGCGGCAAAGCCCGCGCCCTTGCCGCGGATGTTGGTCGGGAAGACCTCGCCCGCCAGCAGGTAGGTCTGGGCGTTGGGGCCGATGTTGGTCATGAAATTGAAGATCATGAAGCCGCCGAACAGCAGCAGCGTGCGTGCGGGTTCCTGGGCGTGGGCCTGCATCGCCGCCAGGGCGAGGCCGATGGCGCAGCCGATGAAGCCCAGCATCTGCAGGCGGATGCGGCCGATCCGATCCGTGAGCACGACGGCGGCCAGGATGCCCACGACCAGGAAGATGTCGACCAGGACCGCGCCCTTGGCCGCCTCGATGTCGCGGGCGATCACGCCCGCCACGTTCTGCGCACTTGTGATCTCATGGCCGATCGTCTGGACCAGGATCAGTGGTGTGAACAGGCCGATGCCGTAGGTGCCGAGGTCCTGCAGGAACCACGGCACCGAGGCCAGGATCGTGGCGCGGCGGTTCTTCCTGTTGAAGAGGTCGCGCCAGCGGCCGCGGCGCGCGGCGGGGCTGTGCAGCGCGGAGTCGGGGTCGACGGTATCGGCGAGGTGGACCTGCTTGGGATATTGCGGCTCGCGTTCCAGCAGCCGCTGCAGTTCTCGCTCGGCGTCGTGCCTGCGGCCGCGCGCCATCAGCCATTGGCCGCTGTCGGTGATGAACAGGCGGCCGATCACCACCAGGGCGGCGGGCGCGATCGCGGTGGCGTACATCCAGCGCCAGGCGTCGAGCTGGGGCGAGTGGGCCAGGATCGCGTAGCCCACCGCCGTGCCGACCAGCGCGCCGATCGCCTGGAAGGCGAAGGCGCCCAGCACCAGCCGGCCGCGGTCGCGGCTGGGGATGCTCTCGGAGATCACGAGGTGGGCGGTGGGATAGTCGCAGCCCAGCGCCACGCCGACGCCGAACAGGAAGAAGACCAGCCAGCCGAACCCCGGCGCTGCGGCAAGGCCGACCAGGAAGACGACGAACACCAGCATCTCGAGCACGAACATGAAGCGGCGGCCGTAAGTGTCGGCGAGACCGCCGAGTGCGATGGCGCCGACCATTATTCCGGCCAGCGGTGCCGCGCCGACCAGGCCCTTCTCGAGCGAGGAGAGGTCGTATTCCTTCACGATCAGCGGCAGGGCGACGCCGGTCATGAAGACGACCAGCCCCTCGAAGAACTTGCCGGCGGTGGCCAGCAGCCAGATCCGCCACTGCATGCGGGTGAGCGGCACGGTCGGCGTGGGCGTGCCGTCGGGCCACGCGGGCGTCTGGTCGATGTAGCCCTGGACGCTCCGCGGCTCGGTCATACTGGACAGACTAGCGGACGCCGTTACGTTCAGGTGTTCACAAATCAAAGAAACGACATCGAGGAAACGTCATGTTGCATCGTCGTAGTCTGCTGGTCGCTGCCCCGGCCATCGTGGCCAGTTCGTCCGCCTGGGCCCAGGCCGCCTGGCCCAACAAAACCGTAAAATTCATCTGCCCCTTCGCGCCGGGCGGCGGCACCGACACGGTGAGTCGGCTGATCTGCGACCAGCTCGGCCGCATCCTGAACCAGACCTTCGTGGTCGAGAACAAGGGCGGCGCGGGCGGCAACATCGGCACGGCCGAGCTCGCGCGTGCGGCGCCCGACGGCTACACGCTCGGGCTGATCACCGTGGCCAGCCACACGCTGAACCCGATGCTCTATACAAAGCTGCCGTATAATCCGGACAAGGACATCGTGGGCGTCTCGCGGCTCGCCATTCTGGCCAACCTGCTGGGCGTGACGCCGTCGCTGCCGGCCAACAACATCGCCGAGCTGATCGCGCTCTGCAAAAAGGACCCGGGCAAGTATTCCTTCGCCTCGTCGGGGCCGGGCACGTCGCTGCATCTCAGCGGCGAGCTGTTCAAGAGCATGACCGGCGTCGACATCATCCACGTGCCCTACAAGGGTGCGGGGCCGGTCTACAACGATCTGATGGCGGGCACGGTGAACATGATGTTCGCCAACATGCCCTCGATGCTGCCGCACGTCCGCGCCGGCAAGCTGAAGGGGCTGGGCGTGACCTCGGCCGAGCGCTCCAAAGCCGCGCCGGAAATTCCGGCCATCGCCGAGACCGTGCCGGGCTATGTCGCCACCTCGTGGTACGGCGTCGGCGCACCGGCCGGCACGCCCGAGCCGATCCTCGCCAGGCTCGAGGCCGCCATCGCCGAGGCGCTGGCCAATCCCGACATCCAGAAGCGCTGGGCCAACGACCTCGGCCTCGACATGCCGCCGCTGGGTCGCAAGGGCTTCGACGAGTTCGTGGCCCAGGACCGCAAGCTCTGGGCACCCGCCGTGCAGGCCTCGGGCGTCAAGCTCGACTAGATAAACTGGCGCATCGCCGCGATCACGATCAACGCGCCTGAAGCCATCAGCGCGCTGCCGGCCGAGATGACGTAGAGCGCCCGGCCGGGCGAGAGGCGTCCCATCGACGCCGCGATCCAGAAGAACGGGTCGTTGACGTGGCACACCGCCATCGAGCCCGCGCCCACCGCCGCGGCGGCAAGTGCGCGGCCCGAGGCGCTGTCGAGGCCGAGGGCCGGCAGCATCGGCTCGACCATGCCCGAGGCGGTGAGCACCGCGGTCAGCGAATTACCCTGCATGGTCTTGACGATGGCCGCCGCCAGGAATGGCGTCAGCACGCCGTAGCGCGGGTGCAGCGCGTATTCGGCTAGCAGCTCGGCCATGCCGGTCTCGTCGAATACGCGACCCAGGCCGCCCGACGCACCGACTGCCAGCAACAGCGGCGCCCACGAGCGGCCAACCAGCGCCGAGGGTTCCCAGCGTCGTGCGAGCACAATGGCCAGCGTGATGGCGATGGTGGTCAGGATCAGCGGCTTGGCGATACCGGTATAGAATTCGCGCGCGCCGCCCTTGCCCAGGGGCTCGCTCGGCATCTGCGCCACCGACTGGACGATCAGCAGCGCGATCGGAATGCCGATGCAGAGCCACGCCCAGTCGAGCCGGCCCGGCACCTGCCCTGCGGGCTCCTGCCGCGCGACGTGCCACCAGCCGAGCGCCGCGGCGACGAACGCGATCGGCACGGCGACCATCATCATGGTGCGCAGGTTGGCCTTCATCACCGATGCCGCTGCCACGGCAAGAGGCGAAGGGGCAATGAGGGCGGCTACGGCCAGCAAGGTCAGCGCCATGCCCAAGGCACGCCGCGGCGCGTCCTGGCCGGCCGGCTGCAGCAGGGCGAGCCCACCCGCGGCCGATCCACCAAGGCCCGCCAGCGCGCCGGCCACGGCCGAGGTGCCGGTGCCCAGTGGTGTCCGGAGCAGCACGGCGCCGGCCAGGGCGCCGGCCACCACCAGCAAGCCGATTTGCTCCAGGGCGTTGCTGAAACCGAGGCCAAAGGCCTTGCCGATCGACTGGAAGGTCATGTCGGCGGCGATGCCGTAGACCACCACGGTGGCCATGATGGCCAGGAAGGCGGGCAGGCGGATGCGCTGGACCAGGAGCACGATCAGCGCCACGGCGATCGGCACGAGAAGGGAGGCAAGAAGCATGGGACGAATCTTAGTCGGCTGTTACAGTGCCGTCATGCGCCTCCTCGCCGTTTTGCTGTTGATGCCCTTGCTTTTGATCCTGGGTCTTATGGCGCCCGCCAGCGCGCAGGGTGGGCTCGTCCGCATCGAAGGCAAGAACTTCATCGCCGCCGACGGCAGCACCATCAACCTCAAGGGCATCAGCCTCGGCAACTGGCTGATGCCCGAGGGCTATATGTTCAAGTTCGAGGTCGCCAAGGCACCGCGCCAGATCTTTAGCGCCTTCGACCGCCTTTTGGGACCTGAGCGCGCGTCCGCATTCTGGCGGCAGTACCGCGACACCTACATCACCCAGGACGATATCAAGTTCATCAAGTCCGTCGGCTTCAACATGGTGCGGGTGCCGCTGCACTATCGTTTGTTCATGACGGCCGACGGCGAGATCTCGGGCGAGGGCTGGGCCCTGCTCGACCGCGTCGTCGGCTGGGCCGCGGCGGCAGGGCTCTATGTCATCCCCGATCTGCACGCCGCGCCCGGCGGCCAGACCGGCATCAACCATGATGACGGGCCGGGCTATCCGTTGATGTTCTATGTGCCGCGCGACCGCGATCTCACGGTCAAGCTATGGCGCGCGGTGGCGCAGCGCTACAGCGGCAATCCGACGATCCTAGGCTACGACATTTTGAACGAGCCGATCGCGCCGTATCACGATGTGGCGACGCTGAATGCGCGCCTCGAACCCTTTTACAAGCGCGCGACGGCGGCGATCCGCGAGGTCGATCCCGGCCGCATCGTGTTCCTGGCCGGCGGGCAATGGAGTTCCAGCTTCGCCATGTTCGGTCCGCCCTTCGCCGGGAACCTCGCCTACACCTATCACTCGTTCTGGGCGTCGACGAAGCGCGACTCGATCCAGCGGCATCTCAACTTCGCCAATCTCCATGACGTGCCGCTGTTCCTGGGTGAGACCGGCGAGCTCACCGACGAATGGAACGAACGCTTCCGTCGCCTGCACGAGACACACGGCATCGGCTGGTCGTTCTGGACGTTCAAGAATCTCGACACGCCATCGACGATCGTCTCGATTCCGCGGCCCCAAGGCTGGGCCGAGATCGTGGCCTATGCCGACGGCAAGCGGACGGACAAACCCTCGGCCGAGGTGATCAACCGCGCCGTCGCCGAATACCTCGACGGCATAAGATTCCGCAACGGCACGATCCGCTGGAGCTACCTGGCGTCGCTGGGCCTGAAGAGCGCGCCTTAACGTTCTTTAGATGAACATGTCGCGCTGGTTATAGTTCTTCAGCATCGTTTCGCGCGTCGTCTCGTTCCAGCGGCTCTCGTCTTCGCGGCCCGCCAGCGGGCGATAGACATAGGCGCGCTCCCGCGGGAAGCGCTGTCGCCGGGCGTCGATGGCGAGCTGGAGAATGCGTGCGCGCTCGGTGATGCGCGCTTCGTCGTAGGTCTCGACCACGCCGGTCAACCGCCGCGTCGTCACCCCCAGCACGCGATTCCTGGGAAAGAAGCCGGCATTGAGCGTGATGCGCCGGTCGGGCGATGAGTTGGCGAACGAGCCGTGCAGCAGCTGTCGGTTGGTGATGATCGTGTCGCCGGCCGCGCACAGCATGGGCACGGCGCCCTCGATTCGGTCCGAGCCGCCCTCGGCGCTGTTCTGGGCCACCAGCTTCCTGATGTCGGCCTTGCCGAGCTTGTGGCTGCCGGGCAGCACCCAGACTCCGTTGCCGGCCGTGCTGGCGTAGAGCTGCGTCATGAAGTTGAAGCCGTGGGCGCCCATGTCCCAGTCCGGCGCCGTCCAGTGGGTCGTGCCGTCCTGGTGCCACGCGACGGACGGGCCGAGGCCCGCTTCCTTTACGAAGGTCACCTCGTTGTAGGGCACGAAGTCTTCTCCCAGGACCGCCGCCGCCACACCGAGCAATCCCGGATGGCCGTACAGCCGCAGCGCCGTATCCATCAGGTGCAGGTTGCCGTCGAGCAGTTCCACGGTCCACGCAGGCCCGCCTTCGCCCAGGGTGGGCTGGAGCATCTCGACCGGATGACGTCCATTGTTCTTGTCGGTGCCGCCGACAGGATCGCTCAAGGGTTTGGCCCAGCGATAGGGCGGCTTGATGATTCCATCCGTGCGGTTGCGGTCGGCCTCGGGCGAGGCGGGCGCGCGTGCCAGCACGGCGTCGACATCGGCCCGCAGCTCGGCCAGCTCCTCGGGCCCGACCACGCCCTCCAGCACATAGAAGCCGTGGGTCCAGTAGGAGTCGAGGATCGAGCGATCGAGTTTGCCGTCGGCATCGAACCGGATCGGCCCGCGGTTACCGAGCGCCCTGGCACGTGCCTCGCCGGCGCGGCTGTAGTCGGCCATTGCCCGCACATGGTCCTGGGCCGTCAGTGGAACAGTGGCCTGGATCGGTGTGGCTTCGGTCATCGCCATCGGAGCTCTCCTCGGTGGGGAAGCACCCGACGATACCCCGGTCCTCCGCCGGTGGCCAAATGCCGTCGCCCGCTCTGCGGAGGTTGGCTACGGATCGCCTCTCCTCACCGCGGCAGTTCGAACCGCACGCCGGCGCGGGCCAGACCGCCGCCCATCGCCGCCGCAGAGCCGTCGGCCCGCCAGCAGGCCGCGCCCGTCATGCTGCCGTCGTCGTGGAATTCGATGGCATTCATGCCGCCCGCCACCGTCGGCATGATCTTGAGCGTGTGGCCGCGCGCCTCGAGGCCCTGGCGCACGTCGGCAGGAATGCTGTGCTCGACTTCCAGCACTGGCCCCTCGGTCCAGACGCGCGGCGCCTCGACCGCCTCCTGCAGTTCCATGCCGTGGTCGATCAGGTTGACCAGCGCTTGTAGCGCCGAAGGGAATATCTTGCGGCCGCCGGGCAGGCCCAACGCATAACGGACCTTGCCCTCGCGTACCGCCATCATCGGCGACATCGAGGTGGTGACCCGCTTGCCCGGTTCGATCGACAGCGCGTTGCCGCGCCGCGGATCGAAGTTGTTCATGTAGTTGTTGGGGATCATGCCGGTGCCGGGCACGATGAAGCGCGCGCCGAACAGGCTGTTGATGGTCTGCGTGGTGCTGACGACGTTGCCCTTGCCGTCGGCCACGGTGAGATGGGTGGTGTCCGCGCCTTCCGCTGCCTGCAATCCACTCTGCCAGCGTATGGCGCGCGCGAGGTCGAGGCCGGCGCGGCGGGCGTCGGCGTAGTTCTTGGCCACGATGCGCTCGACCGGCACTTTCACGAAATCAGGATCGCCACTTGCCTCGGCGCGGTCGGCGAAGGCGATCTTCAGCACCTCGGCCAGCAGATGAAACGTGTCCACGGTGCCGAAGCCCAGCTTGGCGATGTCGTAGCCTTCGAGGATGTTCAGCATCTGCGTGATGTGCACGCCCGAGGCGGCTGGCGGGGGCGGGCCTAAAATGTCCCAGCCGCGATAGCGGCCGCGTATCGGCGCACGCTCCGCCACCTTGTAGCCGATGAGATCCGCACGGCTCACGAAGCCGCCGGTCTTCTCCATGCATTCCACCAGCAGGTCGCCGAGCGCCCCGCCATGCAATGCCTTCTCGCCCTGCTGCGAGACCAGAGTCAGCGCCTCGGCATAGTCGCCCTGGACGAGACGCGTGCCGGGCTTCAACGGCATTCCACCTGGAAGGAGGCGCGCCGCCGCAAGCTTGTCCTTTGAGAGATCGGTCGCGGCGTCCTTGATGCAGTCCGCCAGATAAGGCGTGACGGCAAAGCCTCGGGCGGCGTGGCGGATCGCGGGCTGCATCACGTCGGCAAGCGGCATCGTGCCGTAGCGTTCGAGGGCGAGGCACCAGGCGCGCAGCGAGCCAGGTGCTGCCACCGACTTCGGACCGACCAGGTTTTCCGCGCCCTCGACGTCGTAGACTTCTGGCGCGGCGCCCGGCACGGGACGGTACATGTCGGGATGGCCCGACTTCGGCACGGCACTCATGCCGTCCAGGATGCGGTGGCTGCCGTCGGCGAGGCGGATGTGGCAGGTCGTGCCGCCGACCAGCCCCACCATCATCGGCTCGACCACGGTCAGTGCGAACTGCATGGCAACGGCGGCATCGATCGCGTTGCCGCCCGCTGCCAGCATCTCCGCACCGGCGGCCGAGGCCAGCGGATGGTTGGACACGGCCATGCCACTCTTGCCGCGCGCCGGCTGCTTCTCGCAGGTGAACTTCGTGCCCGCCCGATCCCGCCAATTTGTCATCGACTCCCCCTCACCCAACTTCTGCCCCAAATGTTGGGAGAGGAGCATGACTCAAAGATCTCTTCTTTCATATTCCTCTTGCCCTTGAGGGAGAGGTAAGGTGAGGGGGAGGGCCGCAACGTGGATGACGAAAAGTACCTGAAGAAAGCCTTCGACGTGGCCCGACGGGCGCGCGAGGGCGGCCAGCATCCCTTCGGCTGCATTCTGGTCGACGCCGAGGGCGCCGTCCTGATGGAGCAGGGAAACGCGTATCTGCAGGAAGGCCACGACATGACGGCGCATGCCGAGCGCATGATCGCGACGCGCGCGTCGAAGGCGTATCGCCCTCCCTTCCTCGCCGCGTGCACGCTCTACGTATCGGCCGAACCCTGCGCGATGTGCGCCGGCGCGATCTACTGGGCCGGCATCGGACGCGTCGTCTATGGCCAGGCCGAGCACGACCTCAAGACGGCAGCGGGTCTTGATCCCGAGAACCCGACGATGAGTCTGCCGTGCCGGACCGTCTTTGCGGCCGGACAACGCCAGGTGGAGGTCGTCGGTCCTCTGCTGGCCGACGAGGCCGCCGAACTGCAGGCGGATTTCTGGAAGAACCGGGCGTGACGCGGCAGCCGGCCTGACGGCCCATGCTGCGCCCGACAGGATTTGTTCGAAGGGGGGCGTGATGGTGCCGTCCGGTTTAGCCGATATCGTCCGCGGCCTGCGCTCCCGGCGTGTCGAAGAGGAATTGGCCGCGCGCCAGAACCCCTTCCTCGTCGAGGCCCTGCGCAAGGAGAAACTCGAGGGGCAGCGCATCGCGGCCTGGGCGCGAACGGTTGCACTCGTGGCGAGCGGCATCCTGATCACGTTCCAGAACGCGAGTTGGAGCGTTCTCTACTTCCACGGGCTCCTGCTGATCTTCATCGCCCTGGGCTGGGCGCAGCTGCGCTATGCCACGGTGGGCCATTCCCGCGTCGAGCTCGCGCTGATCCTGGCCGACCTCGTCCTACTGGCGGTGACGCTCACGGTGCCCAATCCCTTCGCGCCGGGAGATTTTCCCACGGCGATGATCTATCGCTTCGAGACCTTTCCCTACTTCTTCATCATCCTGGCGCTCGCGACGCTGGCCTATTCCTGGCGGACCGTCCTCACCATGGGCAGCGCGTTCGTGGCGATCTGGTTCCTGTCCGTTCTCGGCGTCGCCCTGTTCGGCACGACCGACCCGGAACTGGGAAGCAGGGTTGCCGTGGCTTTTGCCGCCATGCCCGGGGTGCGCGACATCGTCGACCCGAACTCCGTGGTCTGGTCGATCCGCGCCCAGGAGATGGTCATCTTCTTCCTTGTTTCGGCGATCCTCGCGCTGCGAGGGCAGCGGTCGAACGCGCTGCTGATCCGCCAGGCCAGTATCGCCGCGGAACGCGCCAACCTGTCGCGCTACTTTCCGCCCTCGCTGGTGGACGAGCTGGCGTCCGCCAGCAGCGACGTCGGCGCGGTTCGGTCGCAGGAAGTTGCGGTGCTGTTTGCCGACATCGTGGGTTTCACCCAGCTCGCCGAGCGCGAGAGGCCCGAGACGGTGATACAGCTCCTCAGGAGCTGTCATGCCGTCATCGAGCAGGCAATCTTCGCGAACGGCGGCACCCTCGACAAGTATCTGGGTGACGGCGTGATGGCGACCTTTGGGACGCCGCGGATCTCGCCCGCGGATTGCGCCAACGCGCTCGCCGCCGCCAGGGACATTGTCGACGGCGTCGCGTCCGGCAATGCCGCGCTGGCGACGTCCGGCCTGCCGCAATTGCGCATCTCCGTCGGCGTTCATTTCGGGCCGGCCATTCTCGGCAATATCGGCTCGGAGCGGCGGCTTGAATTTGCAACGCTCGGCGACACGGTGAACGTGGCGAGCCGGCTGGAGGCGGCTACGCGCGGCCTCGCATGCCAGATCGTCGCCAGCGACGCGGTGGTGTCGCGCGTTGGCGACGCCGCCGGCAGCAGCGTGAGGGACGGTTTCCGGCGCGTCCCGGCTCTCAGCCTGCGCGGTCGGGAGGCCCCGATCGACGTCTGGGTATCGTAACGGCGCCGACGCCTGCCCTTCTTATTTCTTCTTCGTGAAGTCGGCGTAGCGCGCCTTGGCTTCGTCGTTGGGCGGATAGAGGCCGGGCAGCGGCACACCGCGCTCGACTTCCGACATGATCCAGCCTTCGAGCCGTTCCTGCTCCTGGCCTTCCTTGGCGACCGCCTCGACCAGATCCTTGGGAATCAGTACCGCGCCGTCGTCGTCGACCACGATCACGTCGTCGGGGAACACCGCCACGCCGCCGCAGCCGATCGGCTCCTGCCAGCTCACGAAAGTGAGCCCGGCGACCGAGGGCGGCGCCGCGGCGCCCTGGCACCAGACCGGCAGCCCGGTGGCGAGCACGCCCGACATATCGCGCATCACGCCATCGGTGACCAGGCCCGCCACTTTCTTCTTGGCCATGCGCGCGCACAATATGTCGCCGAAGATGCCGGCGTCGGTCACGCCCATCGAGTCGGCCACCACGATCGCGCTTTCGGGCATCGCCTCGATGGCGGCGCGCGTCGAGATCGGCGAGCCCCAGCTTGCCGGCGTTGCGAGATCTTCCCGGGCCGGCACGAACCGCAAGGTGAAGGCGCGGCCCACCAGCCGTCCCTGGCCGGCCTTGATCGGTCGCGTGCCGCGCAGCCAGACATTACGCAGACCCTTCTTGAGCAGGATCGTCGTGATGCTGGCCGTCGTCACCTTGGACAGGACGTTCTTGATATCGTTCGAAAGCGGGGCGGTCGGTGGTGTCTGCACGGTGTCTCCGTTTCAGGAAAGGTGTCGCAATAGACTAGGGCTTGGCCTTGCTCGCAAGCCAGGCGCGCGCCTCGGCCTCGGTCTTGAACAGCGCGGCCGGCCGTTTCGACGGCGAGACGTTGACGAAGCGCCGGAAGGTCATCTCGACATGGTCGCTCAACCCGACGACGGCGAGCGGGCCGCTGTCGACGGTGGCGGTATAGGCGCTGAGCCGCGCGCCCATCGTCATCACGTCCTCGTCACTGTAGATCGGCTCGGCGTGCGCAGCGTCGAACAGCTTCGCATAAGGCATCGCGTCGGCGATGAAGATCGCGTCGAAATGATCCTCCATTTCCTTCAGCGTGACTGGCCCTTCGGCCACGATATGCACGAGCTTCTGCGGATGCAGGATTTCCCAGCGTAGCGGCATGAGTGCGATTCTCCCGCCACTCTAATAGCCGTGAGCCTCTCGCTCCTCAACCGGAAGGGTTTTGGGCAGCCCTGACGTCTAAGGCCAGCCGGGACGTCGCGGCCCATTGCAAACGCTTCGGCCATCGTGGAGGCTGCGGCGTGATCCGGTTGCTCCTTCTTGTGCTCGGCATCGTCGCGGCCATCGGCGCTGCACGGTCGCCATCCCTGGCGCAGTCCCTGGAGGTCGCGGATCGCGGGACGACAAAGACATTCACGGCGGCGCAATTGCTAACCGACAAGGCTGCGCGCTCCATCGTGATCGCCGACCCGGTCTACAAGCGCACCATGACCTATCGCGTGATCGCGATGGCCGACCTGTTGCGTGACCTCAAGGTGGGCAGCGATGACTACGTGCAGGCTCGCGCGGTCGACAATTTCTCGGTCGCGATCCCGGCGGCGCTGCTGAAGGCGGGTGCCTTCCTCGCGATCGAGACGGCCGCGGCGCCGTGGCCGAAGCTGCCGGGCGGCAGCAACGCGACTGCCGGCCCGTTCTACATCGTCTGGCAGCGTCGCCCCGGGATCGACATCAGCAGCGAGTACTGGGCCTATCACCTGGCTGCGCTCACCGTCACCGACAGCCCCGCGAAGCGATGGCCGGACCTCGCCGTCGGTGTCGATATTCCCGCTACCGATCGCATCCATCGCGGCCTCGACCGCTTCGTGGCGGTCTGCATGGCCTGCCACCGCTTCGCCGGGGCGGGCGAGGGCATGCAGGGTCCCGATCTCGCGCGGCCGATGAACCCGGTTGACTATTTCCAGCCTGAGGCACTCAGGAAATTCCTGCGCGATCCGAAGTCGGTGCGCGACTGGCCCGAGCAGAAGATGCCGGCTTTCAGCGAGGAAATGCTTTCCGCTGCCGACATCGACGCCATCGTGGCCTGGCTCGCCTACAAGGCCCCCAGGCGCTGAGACCTGTGCGTCAGCCGGGAATCTCAGGTTGCGCGAGCTGGGCCAGCAGGGTGAGTGATTCCTGCCAGCCGAGATAGCAGGCCTCGGGCGGAATCACCGCGGGAATGCCTTCCTGCACGATGTTGATCTCGGTGCCGACGGATACCTTCTTCAGGGTGATCGTGGTCGTCATCTCGCCGGGCAGGTTCGGGTCGTCGAAGGTGGCTGTGTAGCGCAGGCGCTCGTTCGGCACGAGCTCGAGATATTTGCCGCCGAAGGCGTGACTCTTGTTGGCGGAAAAATTGTTGAAAGACATGCGGTAGCTGCCGCCCACCTTGGCCTCCATCTGGTGGACGTGACCGGTGAAGCCGTGTGGCGGCAGCCACTTCGCCATGGCGTCGGCGTCGAGGAAGGCGCGGTAGATGCGCTCGGGCGGCGCGGTGAGGACACGGTGAAAGCGGACGGTTCCGGTGGACATGATCATGCTCCTTTTGAGGTGTCGTCGTATTCGTCGTGGTGCCGCCACCAACCGTAGGGCGGCGTCTGCGGCCATCCTTCGGGTGACTCCTCCCAGTTCTCCTGTCGCCCGAATGGCACGAGGTCGAGATAGCTCCAGACGGTGCCCAGCATCTCGTCGCCTCGTGCGCTGGTGACGTAGCTGCGATAGACGCTGTCGCCACCCCCATCACCATCGCGCAGGAAGACGCTCACGGCGGATTTCTCGTCGTCGCCGACCGTGACGCCAAAATCGACATTGAAGTCGCTGCCGAATGACGAGAACCAGGGGACGGTCCAGCCCATGCGCTTCTTGTAGGCCGCGAGCGTCGCCTGCGGCGCCCGCGATACCAGCACCAGCGAAACGTCGCGCGCGTGCAAATGGGAGAGATGGCCGATGTTGTCGACGCTCATCGAGCAGCCAACGCAACCCTGTCGCCACGTCGGGCCGAACATCACATGGTAGACGATGAGCTGGCGCCGCCCGTCGAACAGGTCGATCAGCCGCGCCGGTCCGTGCTCGCCCTCGAAGAGATAGTCTTTGTCTATTTTCACCATCGGCAGGCGGCGCCGTTCGGCCGCCAGCGCGTCGCGCGCCCTGGTCGCCGCCTTCTCCCTGGCGCGAAGCTGGCCGTGCGCGATCTGCCATTCCGCCTGGGAGACGACACGCGGCAGGGGGATCGCGGTCATTGGACAGGCTCCTTTCCCAGCAGGCTTTCGAGATAGCGGCGGAGGTGCGCCAAGTTTCCGCGCGCGACCGCTGTATCCTGCTTGGCCTTGGCGAAGATGAACGAGCCCTGCAGCACGGCCTGGACGAAGTAGCCGACGCTCTCGGCGCTCCATGCCGCGTCGGGCGCGTACAGGCGCCGCGCCGCCTCGATATCGCGCGTGAGGAAGGCCACGTGGGAGGACATGCCGCGGTCGCAGGCTGCGCGTACCTCGGGATGCGTGGCGTAGGTCTCCTGCACCAGCGTGCCCATCAGGCAGGTGAACTGCGCCACCTCGTGGTCGAGCAGGTCGCGGCGGAAATCGAGATAGCCGAACACGCGATCGCGCGGATCCGCGGCGGCAGCGTAGGGCGCTGTGGCAAAGATCCCGTCGGTCCAGTCGCCCCAGTGCGCGACAGCGGCCAGCACCATCTCTTCCTTGCTTTTGAAATGATGGAAGAAGCTGCCCTTGGTGACGCCCGCCGCAGCGCACAGATCGTCGACCGTCGTGGCGGCATAGCCTTTGGCGCGCACGACGTCGGTCGCCGCTTCGAGAAGCTTCAGGCGCGATTGATGGAGGGTTTGCGAACTCATGAGACGACCATACCAACTAGTTGGTATGGTCGTCAATAGCCAATAAAAGGGCTGTTTCGGCTCAACCGCGGATTTCGCCCGGCGCGAAGCAGAAGATGAACTGTTCCTTCTCGCAGAGATGCGAGCGGCCATCGCCGGCATGGTTCGGCGGCAGGACACGGTCTTGCGGCACCTGCAGCCACAGTACGCCGTTCCACGCCCGCCAGTGGCCCTCGTTGTCGACGAAGGCGCGCGTCGGCCGGCAATCTGAATTGTCGCAGCACGAGGTGTTGGGATTGAGCGGCGGAGTCCAGAGCTTGTAGATGTCGTGCATCTGGGTGTGGCCGTCGCCATGCCGCCCGCTGTGCTCGGCTGATTGAGCGAAAGCCTCGGGCGCGAGCGCGAACGAGAACACCAGGGCGGTAACGCCCGCCATTGAACGCTTCATTGTAAGCCTCCGCGAGGGGGCGGCACGCAGAGTCAACGGCCGTGAAGCACGGGAGTTCCGTGCCCGTCTTTCCTCAGGCGACCAGCGTCCGCTTCGGATTCTTGCCCAGGGTCATGTCGAGATGGATCGCGCGCGGCGACTTGTAGAAGCGCTCGACGAGGTAGCGGGCGGCAAGGTAGGCGGCCAGCAACGCCGCCGCGGCACCCAGGACACCGAACTTGCCCGACGAGCGGTTCATCAGGTGGGAGGTCACCACCCGGGCCAGCGTCAGCAGCAGCAGCAGGGCCGCCGCTCCGGCGCCATCCCAGGCCCGGGCGACGCGCACCAGGCCTTGCCCGTAGTCCCGGTTCACCTTCAGCAACAGGCCTGCGAACGCGCCGAGCAGAAGACCGATGACGATGGCCGCGACCCACAGCTCGTAGCGTTTGCCTGGAGACACGATCAGCAGGATCGCCGCCACGACGATCGCCAGTGCCGGCGTCACGGCCCACGCGAGGCGCGCGGTAGCCCTTTCGGTGAGTTCGTGGCGGATCGACCACAAAGCGAGGGCCGCCAGCAGCACCGCGGCAAGGTGAAAGACAAGACCGATCATTCGCAACGACTATAACCAAAGCCGGTCGTCGCTGCTACCTCAGGGTGTGGCAGAGCGCGGGCGAGGCGACCAGCCATAGGCCTTGGCGCAGGCCCCGCCCATCAGCAGGACGCGCTCGCTGTCGCTCAGCCGCTGGGTCTCGAGGAACGGCTTCACCGCCTGCTCGTAGTTGACGACGGCGAAGGCGCGCGTCCAGTCCGTGCCCCACAGGCAGCGTTCGAAGCCCCAAGAATCGAACACGCGCTGCAGTGGGTCCCAGATGTCCGGAAAAGGATACGGCTCTCGCGAGAGCGTGCAGGCGCCGCTGACCTTGATCACCGCATTGGGGCGCCCGGCGAGATCCAGCACTTTCGGAAGATCGGCCCACGGGCTCGGCGGCGCCGGCGGCACGCGCGGCTGCAGCAGCGCCAGATGATCGATGATGAAGCGCGTCTCGGGATGGCGATCGACGATCGCCGTGCCGACATCGAGATTGCCCCAGCACAGCATGTTGACCGGAAGATCGCTGCGGACGGCGGCGCGGCAGATTCGGTCGAGGCCGGGGTCGGTCGCCACGCGGCCCGCTTCCTCCGTCATCATGATGCGGATGCCGACCGCGCCCGGCACCTTCTTCCACTCGGCGATGACGTCGGCCACGGCGGGGTCGTCCGGATCGACCGGCTTGACGATGGCCATCCGCGTCGGGTGGGCCTGCGCCACCTCCATCGCGTAGCTGGCGTCGTAGCGGTACTGCGAGAAGGCGGAGATGAAGATGGCGCCATCGACGCCGACCTTGTCCATGGCCGCCACCATCTCGTCGCCCGTCACGTGCGGCGGCCAGTTCGGCTGGGTGGCCCACGGCCGCTTCGGGGTGTTGGCCTCATAGGCGTGGACCTGGCTATCGATGACGGTCATTCGGGAACCTCCTATGACAAGGATACCGGACTCCCGGCTTCCTGTGCCTGTCGATGTGTGAAAAGCTTCTGGTCTCAACTCAGAGCGCGGAACGGCCATGCACGACATCGTCATCCGGGGCGGCACCATCGTCGACGGCACAGGCGCGCCCGCTTCCCAGGGCGACGTAGCCATCGATGGCGACAGGATCGTGCAGGTCGGCGGCAAGGCCGGGCCGGGCAAGCGCGAGGTCAAGGCCGACGGCCGGCTCGTGACGCCGGGCTGGGTCGACGTGCACACCCACTATGACGGCCAGGCTACCTGGGATCCCGTCCTGGCGCCGTCGTCCTGGCATGGCGCCACCACCATCGTGTTCGGCAATTGCGGCGTGGGCTTCGCGCCCGTCCGCCAGCAGCACCAGCAGGCGCTGATCGAAATGATGGAAGGGGTCGAGGACATCCCCGGCATCGTGCTGACCGAGGGCCTCAAATGGGATTGGGAGAGCTTCCCCGAATATCTCGATGCGCTCGCGAAGCTGCCGCGCACGATCGACATCGCGGCCCAGATCGCCCATCACCCGTTGCGCGTCTATGCCATGGGCGAGCGCGCCATTGCCCGCGAGCAGGCGACGGCCGACGACATCGAGACCATGGCCCGCCTTACCGAGGAGGCGCTGAAGGCCGGCGCCGTCGGCTTCACCACCAGCCGCAGCGATCAGCACAAGACGCTGGCCCGCGAGCTCGTCCCCGGACGCTATGCCGAACATGAGGAACTGATCGCCATCGGCCGCGCGATGGGCCGTGCCGGCCGCGGCACCTTCGGCATGCTCTCCGATTTCGAGGACGAGGCGTCGGAGTTCCGCTGGATACGCCAGGTGGCGAAGGACAGCGGCCGGCCTGTCTGGTTCCTGCTGACCGACCGCAGCTACGATCCCGAGCGCTGGCGCCGCCTGATGGACGGCGTGAGTGCCGCCCGCGCCGACAACCTGCCGGTCTATGCCCAGGTGGCGGGTCGTCCGGTCGGGCTGACCCTCGGCCTCGGCACCTCGCTCAATCCCTTTGCGCTCCGCGAGGGCTTCGCCGCGCTCGCCAAACTGCCGCCCGCCGACATGCTGGCCAGGCTGCGCGATCCCGAGACGCGCCGCCTCGTGCTGTCGCAGGAAGCCTCGCCCCGCCTGCTGGACGTGCTGCCGCCGCTGTCGCGCCAGATCGCGACGCGCTGGGACCGCATGTATCTCCTGGGCGAGCAGCCGGACTACGAGCCGCCGCCCGAGCGCAGCATCGCCGCCATGGCCAAGCGCGACGGCGTCGACCCGGCCGAGTATTGCTACGACTACCTGACGGGCGGCGACGGCAGCCGCATGGTCTACTTCCCGGTCACCAACTATGTGCATGGCGACCTCGAGGTCGTCCGGGAGCTGATCGAGCACCCGCACACCATCCTCGGCCTGTCGGATGGTGGCGCGCATTGCGGCGTGATCTGCGATGCCTCGCTCAACACTTCCATGCTGAGCCACTGGGTGCGCGATCGCACGAGGGGCCCGCGCATGCCGCTGGAGCGCACGATCCAGCGCATGACCAGCAGCACGGCGGATTTCTACGGCTTCAAGGACCGCGGCCGGCTCCAGCCGGGCAAGAAGGCCGATGTGAACGTGATCGACTTCGAGGGCCTCACGCTCCATTCGCCCAAGATGATCTTCGACCTGCCAGCCGGCGGCCGCCGCCTGGTGCAGAGCGTTGACGGCTACGACATGACGATCTGCTCCGGCATCTCGATCTTCGAGAAGGGCCAGGAGACCGGCGCACGCCCCGGCAAGCTGGTGCGCTCGACCGCTTAAGCCTTTACCGGTCCTGGCAGATCGAGCCCGACGCCGGTCAGGTGACCGAACGAGGCGTGCAGCCGCTCGACGATCGCGGGCGGCAAGGCGGGACGGAGGATCGAGGCCACGTTGGCCTTTATGTGATCCTTGTTGCCGGTGCCGAAGAGAATGACATCGGCCCCCTGCTCGTGGCGTGCATAGCGATAGGCCGCATCCGTGATGCTCTCCGCACCGCCTTCGGCCACGAGGAACCCGAGCGGATCTCCGCCGGAGAGGATTGATGCATCGAGCTGCCCCTGCTCGACCAGTTTCGCGAAGACGTCGCGGCGATAGGCGTCGTTGCTGAAGATGTTGCGCACCACGAACATCAGCAGCGTGCCGATCCCGCGCCGCTCGGTCACCGGAAACACGCTACGGCGCGCGCCCTGGTTCATCAGGCTGTAGGCCAGCATGATGACTTCCCATGGTGCTTCCTCGATCGCCATCGCAAGCATCTTCTGTTCCGGATCGCGCGGCCCCGTCTCGGTGATGCCGATGTGGCGCACCTTGCCCCGTTCCTTGAGCCGGAGCAGCGCCGGCGCCAGCACGTCGCGATGATGCGCGTAGGCCTCGGGACCGACGGCGTGGAAATGGAACACGTCGACGTAATCGAGGCTCAGCCGCTTCAGCGACGCCTCCACCTTGGCGATCACCGACTCCGCCGTCTCGTTGCCGCCCCGGAAGATTGCCTTGGTCGAGATCACCAGCCTGTCGCGGTCATGGGACCTGACGGCCGCGCCCACGATCTCCTCGGTGCCATAGGCCTCAGCTGTGTCGAGAAAATTGACGCCGAGATCGATGGCTGTCCGCGCGACGGCCACGCACTCCTCGAAGCTGGCGCCGCGGCCGAGGCCAAGGCGGCTGTTGCCGCCGCATCCGAGCCCCGCGACGCTGACGGTGAGGCCGGTGCTTCCAAGGGGACGATACTCCATCACGAGCTCCTGTCCGCCTTGGTAGCCGAAATCAGCCGTCGAGTCGCCGTGCTCGCAGGCAGGTTGCCCAGCGGAGCCGGGACCAGCGAGGACTGCGTGTAATAGGCATGGAGGCGCCGCGGCTGAGCGCATCGTCGTCGATGAAGCCCTCGACCGTCTGGGCGACGGCCGTGCGGTTGTTGGCCTGCTGCCCGGTCAGCGTTGCCCGTTGGTCGGCATGCGGGTTGACACCATGGTGTCGACGAGGCGGCCGGCGACTTCACCGACCTTGCCACCGAGATGCGCTGAGGCCAGCTCGTCGCCGACGACGTCCTTTGCCTTTTCGAGCGCCTCGCGTCCGGCGCCGACCGCTTCGGCACCGACCTTGCCGAGCACCGAGCGCTCGGCCTGGCTGACCGGAAGGGCCGAGCCGAACAGCGCGCCGATGGCGGTACCGATCGCCGCCACGAGGATGGGCTGCTCTTCGAGAAGGCGCGTCAGGACCTGAGTGGTATTGGTGGCGAGCTTGGCGGCATCGCCTTCGAGCTGCCGCGCGCGGTCCTGGCCGTCATGCAGCATCTCCCGGGCCTGCCCGACCGTCTGGTCGACCTGGTCGCCGACCGTGCCGCGCAGCTGGTCGACGGTGCCCGTCGCCTTGGCGCGCAGCGACGCGGCCGTATCGCTGACGGTGCCGCCGAGTTTGCTGGCGGCTTCGGTCACCGTGTCCGTCGCCCTTCCGGCGACTGAGGAGGCGGTCTCTGCGGCGGCTCCCGCCGCGCGGCGCACGCCGTCCGCGGCAGAGACGGCAGCATCCGTCCCGGCGACGGTGGCGGCGCGGAGCGCCGAGGAAGCCGTCGAGAGCACGTCGCCGCCCGTGGTGCGGGTTAGCAGCATGGTCAGGCCGGCGCCGATCAGCAACGCGGCCCCAGGATTGGCGCGCGCCGAGTCGGCAAGGCTCTTCACCAGCGACAGCGACGTCTCGCGGGCGACGCCCACCATCTCGGCCGATAGGGCCTGGGCAGTCATGCCCTCGCGCAGCTGGCCCAGGGTGTTGGAAAGGCCGGCGCGATGCACCTCGGCTTCACGCTGTAGACGGGCACTGGTCATGTGAGGTTCTCCTTTGCCATGCGGGCATCGCGCTGAAGCGAGTCCATCGTGCGTTCGGGGGTGGGATCGACGTTGCCGATCGTCTTGCGGCCGGCCATGAGGACGACAATGCCGCCAAGGGCGGATCCGCCGGCAACGATGAGGATGGCGAGCGGCGGGGAGACGCCACCTTCGATGAGTGCCGCCACGACGGACTGCAACAGGAGAACGATCGCGCCGATCAGGAAGACGCAGCCGATCATCATCAGCGAGAGGCCCGCCAGGAGCGAGCTGCCGCCTCCCGAGACGCGGAGCTTCACCGGCCACGAACTGCGGCAGGGTGAACCGGTCGAGGCCGTGGCCTGAGGGAGTTTCTTCCGGCGCGGAACGCGACTGCTGGCATGACGTTGGCGTTCGGGACACGGTGAATTCCT